>JAFQWB010000066.1 GCA_017407725.1 Clostridia bacterium
AAAAACGGTGTTTTTTTACAGCCCTTTTTGATTTTGTGCGTTATGCAACGTGTGATAGCTTCTTGATACCTTGTCACCGATTGTGGCGTAGATAAATAGACCGTCAAAGACTCGACCGAGGAAAGCAAAGCAGAATAATTGTAATATTTTGACAAATATTTATCATAATGTTATGATACAATTGATAGGTGACAAATAAAAAAGAAAATAGACTCCAAATGTGATATAATGTTAGTGACCAAACCAAATCACATCACAAAGGAGCTATTTTCAATGAGTATTATAACATCAGAAGCACAGTTTCGTCAACGGGTTTTGAAATATTCTTTAAAAAACGGAGTAACAGCGGCAAGTATACGTTTCAGAAGAAGCCGACAGGCGATCTATGAGTGGAGAGCGAAGTGGGATGGAAAGAGCTGGAAAAGTCTTATAGAAAAGAGCCATCGTCCCCATCATCATCCCGCCGAGCACACCGCAGAAGAAAAAGAAATGATCCTGCGTCGCTACCCTCGATACAAGGACGATATGATGTTACTGTGGGACTCTCTGCGTAAGAGCGGATATAAAAGAAGCTATACAAGTCTTGTGCGTGTTGTACGCAAATGGGTGCAACCGGAAATACAAAAAAGAACAGTACGACAGAACAAGCCGTATATAAGAGCAGAATATCCCGGTCAGAAGGTACAGGTAGATGTAAAGTATGTGCCTTCCTATTGCGTTACAAACGGGCAGAAATACTATCAATATACCGCCGTAGACGAATGTACCCGTTGGACGTACAGAGAAATGTACGACGAACACAGCACATATAGTTCTGCACAGTTTCTTATGAATTTAGTGATGAAATGTCCTTTTCCTATAAGAGAAATTCAAACTGACAACGGCACAGAGTTTACCAACGCTTTGCTTCAAAAGAATTGTGATCACAAGAGCTTGTTTGAGAATCTACTTGATCGATACGGCATTATCTATCATAGGATCCGTGTAGCAACACCCAGACACAATGGAAAGGTAGAACGTCAACACCGTATTGATGAGGCTCGGTTTTACAAGAAAATGAGTATGTATTCTCTAGAAGACGGCAGAAAGCAGCTCGACAGATACAATGCTCGTTCTAATAATATACCTAAGACCTGTCTTAACTTCCGTTCCCCTAACGAGGTCTTACAGGACTATCTTGCTATTATTTGAATCCAATAGGGCAAAAGCAAGGTTTTGCTTTCGCCCCTATTCCATTATATCATAGGTCTTTTGTCAAGGTAGTATTGTAAACTTTTCGCTCCTCGAAAACTTTACAATCTCCACCTTGACAAGTATTTCTGAATAAGTGTCACCTATCATTGACAATTCAACAAATATTTTGACAAATATTTATCATAAGCACTTGAAAAAAGGAAAAGAATATATTATAATAGTAAAGAATATACATCGCTGATGCGGTATTAACGTCCCGAATGGGCAAAGATATAAATAAGACGAGGAAAAGAGAGGAAACACATATGGCACAGTTTAAGAAAATAGGTGTCCTTACTTCCGGTGGAGATGCTCCCGGAATGAATGCAGTGATCAGAGCAATCGTCAACTGCGCAAGTCAGAATGACGTTGAGGTAGTAGGTATATACGAGGGCTATCGCGGCCTTCTTGAAAACGATACGAAGCATCTTCAGCCTCAGGATGTGGCAAACTCCATTTCAAGAGGAGGAACCATCCTTTACACGGCAAGATGCGATAAGTATAACAGCCCCGAGGGCGTGGCTCTTGCTTATGACAGATGTAAGGAGCTGGGCATTGACGGCGTAATTGCCATCGGCGGAGACGGAACCTTCAGAGGTGCCACTGACCTGGCAAAAACGGGTATTCCCACCATCGGTATTCCCGGAACCATCGATAACGATATTACCGCAACCGATTACACCGTCGGATACGATACGGCAATGAATACCGTTGTTGAGATGTGCGACAGACTTCGTGACACCTGCGAATCCCACGCAAGATGCGATATCGTTGAGGTAATGGGAAGAAACGCAGGATATATCGCACTTAACGCAGGTATAGCAGTTGGAGCAACCGCTATTCTTCTTAAGGAATTTGACTATGACGAGGATGCAATCATCGAAAAGATGATCGCGGAAAGAAAGAGTAATAAGGCAAGAAGCTTCATTATCGTAATGAGCGAGGGCCTTGACGGATACGGCTTTGGCGACTACGGCGAGGAGCTGGCAAAGAAGATCGAGGCAAGATCGGGTGAAGAGGGCTGTAAGATCGAAACAAGATTTGCACGTCTTGCACACGTTGTAAGAGGCGGAAACCCCACTCTCCGTGACAGACTCGTTGCTTCCCGTATGGGTGCCGAAGCGGTAAGACTTCTCCTTGAAGGAAAGAGCAACCTTGTTGTCTGCGAAAGAGAAGGAAAGATAGTAACCTCCGAGATCAAGTATGCACTTGCTCTTGATAAGATGTTCAAGAACGAATATGCATTCAAGAAATGTCCCAGCCCCAAGTATAACAGAGAGAAGAATCTGGAGGGCTTTGACGCAGAGCAGATCAAGGGAATGGAAGAATACTGTCAGAAGAAGTATGACGAGCTGAAGGATCTTTATAAGGTAGCAAACACACTTGCATTTATAGAAGAATAAAAAACAGCAAAACAATCAATCAAACGGGCTTGCCGATTTGAACAGTACGGATAACTCGGTACTCTTGGTCAGATCAGGCAGGCCCCTTTGCTTTAAAGACGAGCATAAAGAAGAATTAAGGCGGTGCAAAATGTTATCAAGATGCTATTCGGCTGCAGTTTTGGGGGTTGACGGACACCCGATAATCGTTGAATGCAGCGTAACCGATAAGCTTTCGGGGTATGAGATAGTAGGACTTCCCGACAATGCTGTAAAGGAAGCCAAGGAAAGAATACATACGGCAATGGAAAACAGCGGATTTATGTTTCCCTTTGGAAATATCGTTATAAATCTTGCTCCTGCCGATATAAAAAAGACGGGATCGGGATACGATCTTGCAATCCTTGCGGGAATACTGAACGCATCGGGAACGGTGCGTGCAAACCTTTTGGGGGACGATACCCTTGCGTGGAACAGCGCGCCGATGAAGGCTGTTTTTCCGAGAAGACTCGGTTATAGCTCATCGGGTGTTGTAATGGCTGTAGGAGAAGCTGTGACCGACCTTAAAGAGGGCGACCGCGTAGCCGTTGCATGGGGAACGCACAGTCAATACCTGATTGCAGACAGCA
>JAFQWB010000067.1 GCA_017407725.1 Clostridia bacterium
GACGCCGGTCACAGACGGACCGTCGAGGACGCCGGTTACAGACGGACCGTCGAGGACGCCGGTCCCTACAGTGCAGAATTCCGTTCCGTCACGGTTCGTATCTACGTTCAAAAGATTTTGCAATAAGGAATACGGCATAAATATATGGCAATACCGTTCCAATGATCATATCATTCGCAACCGTCAGGACTATGATGAGCATTTGCGATATATTTATGAAAACCCTATACGGTGGTATTACGACGAATTATACGCAGAAGAATAGGGGTATGGGCTTTGCCCTGTGCCTTTGTAAAACAAAGGCGAAACTGGCGATAAACAGAACGGTAAATAAGAATTTGTAGAACGGAGGAATAGGATTGTGAAGAGTAAAACCCTTATCTGCACAACCATAATACAGGCAATATATTTTCTCTGTATTGTTTTGAACTTCCTATGTATATGGATGTTTACTATTGGTGTTCCGTATACATTTCCTTTCGCTATCATAGGTCTTGTGTTGATATTTTTCATTCCGGTGGATTTTTTATGCTTAATATCCAATTTGATTTTTCTGATAGTAGACAAAAAACAACATGCGTGTCAAAAAACCATAATTAAAGTAGTTTGTATCTGTGCAGTCTTTGCTTTCTTTTGTTTGATAAAAATTATTCTTTACTATTATGGTAACAATTTGGCTGGAGTTGTATAAATTACAATTTATCGAACAGAATAAAACAAACGCCGACAGATATCCTGTCGGCGTTATTTATTTGTTTTCTGTGAATCAAATTGAATCAAACTTCCTTATGAGAAGTCCGCTTTTCTGTCCTTTTTTTATTATGGGATATTTTCAGAGTTATGCGTTTTCTTCTATGTATGCCTGCATATCGGCAACTGTTCTGAGTGCGGGAATTGCCTCATCGGGAACGTTTACCGAGAGCTGCTCTTCAACCGTCATAAGTATTTCAACAACGTCAAGTGAGTCTGCAGAAAGCTCCTCAATAACGTCGGTGTCATCGGCAATTGCATCTGCATCTATCTGAAGCTGATTTGCGATTATCGACTTAAGTCTTGTGTTTATATCCAAAATTTACACACCCTTCATTTTCGTAACATATTTATTATACGGCTTTAGAAAAAAATGTCAAGCTATTTTGATTCTTTTAATCAAAAAAAATTAAAATAAACTGAATTTTTCTTAAACGCCCTCAAACTGAGAGTTGTAAAGTGAATAATAGATACCCTTCTTTTCAAGAAGAGAATCGTGGTTTCCGTATTCACAGATGCGTCCGCCTCTGAGAACTATGATCTTGTCGGCGTTTTTGATGGTTGAGAGTCTGTGTGCGATTATTATCGAGGATTTATCCTTCATTATCTCAGAGAGAGCCTTTTGGAGATTAGCCTCGGTTCTCGAGTCAACGTTTGAGGTTGCCTCGTCAAGAATCAGTACGGGTGAGTCTATAAGCATTGCTCTTGCAACTGTTATAAGCTGCTTCTGACCCTTGGATATATTTACTCCGCCGTCGGTTATAACAGTGTCGTAACCGTTTGGAAGAGACTCGATAAAGGAATGGATCCTTGCTCTCTTTGCAGCAGATATTATATCGTCAAGAGAGGCGTTTTCGTTTCCGTATGCAATATTTTCGGCAATCGTTCCACCGAAAAGCCAGGTCTCCTGAAGCACCATGGTGAAGAGCGAGCGAGTGTTTTCGAGCGTTGCATCCATAGTGTTGACGCCGTTTATGCGAATAGCACCAGTGTCAGGATCGTAGAATCGCATAAGAAGGTTGACAAGTGAGGTCTTTCCGCTTCCCGTAGGGCCTACGATAGCAAGGGTCTCACCTCTTTCGAGGGTAAAGCTTATATCGTTCAGCACCCTTACACCTTCGACGTACGAGAATGATACGTCATCCATTTCAAGCTTGTCGCACTTGATGGGAATCTCGGTCATATTGCTCTGATTGTAGGGCTCGGGTGTTTCGTCAAGAAGTCTGAATACTCTTTCTGCCGCACTCGTTGCCGACTGAATGTCCGATACGATATTTGCCGCCTCGTTGATAGGGCCGACAAATCTTCTTGAGTAAAGAATAAACGAAGAAAGACTTCCGAGTGTAAAGGAGAAGGGAAGAAGTATCTTCGGGACGTTATCGCCCGAATAGATCATGAGAAGGATCGCCCCGAGCATACAGATAAGCGAAAGGGTAAGATTGTTTATGAAGTTTACAGAAGGACCAACAACACTGCCCTCGTAGTCTGCCTTGTAGTACGCCTCGGACGCCTCGTAATTGCATCTGTCAAAGCGGCGTGTCATAACGTCTTCCTTGCCGTAAGCCTTTATGGTTTTCTGACCCGAAAGCATTTCCTCGGCGTATCCGTTCATTTCACCAAGCTTTGCAGATCTTGCTCTGAAAAGAGGCTTGACCTTTATAACTCTGTGCTTTGTGAAGATTATAAGTGTGGGCACGGTAATGAAGAAGACAAGCATGAGGGGAAGAGAGATCCTTGCCATCATTATTATACATCCGATTACCGTTATAAGACCCGAGCAGATCTGGATAAGGTCGTTTGAAAGAGAAGTGTTTATCGTATCGATGTCATACGAAAGTCTTGAGATAAGATCACCCGTCTGGTTTGAGTCAAAATATCCGACGGGAAGGTCTATAAGATGATTGAATACGTCCCTTCTCATACGGTAGACTACCTTTCTTGAAAGGGATATCATCACTACGGAGAGAAGGAAGGATAAAACCGCCGAAAGGAAATAGAGAATTATCATAAGGAATGTGTATTTTCCGACAGTCTCAAAATCAACGTCGTTTATGCCCGATATGGAGTCTATTGCCCTTCCCGAAAGCTCGGGGCCGATAAGAGCGAGCAGGTTTGATGAAAGAGTGAGCAAAAGTGCAAGAGCGATATAGCCCTTGTGCGCCGTAAGGTACTTTAACAGTCTTAAAATTATAGCCGATTTTTTCATTCCGGGCGTATTCTCTTTATTATTCAACGAGCATACCTCCCATTTGTGATTCGGATATCTGTGAGTATATAGGGCAGGAGGAAATAAGCTCCTCGTGCGTGCCCTTGCCGATGATCCTTCCCTCGTCAAGAACGAGTATGAGATCGGCGTGCATTATGGACGAAATTCTCTGTGCAACTATGATTACCGTTGAATCGGTAAGATTGTTTGCAAGAGCCTTTCTTAAAAGAGAGTCGGTTTTGTAATCGAGAGCGGACGAGGAATCGTCAAGAATGAGTATTTCGGGCGAATCTGCAAGTGCTCTCGCAATGAGAAGTCGCTGCTTTTGTCCTCCCGAAAGGTTTGCGCCCTTGATCTCAAGCTCGTGATCGCTTTTATCGTCATATGACGATACGAATTCGGATGCCTGAGCAAGTGAGAGAGCCTTTTCAACCTCGCCGTCCGAGATATCACGGCCGAATTTGACGTTTTCGCTGATCTTGTCGGCGAAAAGGAAATCGTTCTGGAATACTATTCCGAATTTCTGTCTTAATTTTTTTGTGGGATGATCTTTAACGTTCTTGCCGTCAAGTATGATCTCTCCCTCTTTTACGTCGTAAAAGCGCATAAGAAGGTTTATAAGTGAGGTCTTTCCGCTTCCCGTAGCTCCGATTATTCCGAGCGTCTGACCCTTTTCAAGGGTGAAGCTTATATCCTCGAGCGCGTTTTTCTTTCCGTATGAGAAGGAAACGTCCCTGAATTCTATATAATGTGAGACCTTTTTGCCCTCGGGCGCAACCGATTCGTCACCGCTATTGAAAAGCTCGGGTGTTTCGGAAAGAACCTCGTCGATTCTTCCCATACTTGCAATACCCTTTGAGGACATAATAAACATTCTTGAAACGCTGAGAAGAGCGTTGGATATTATAGTGAAGTATGACATGAAGGCAATTATCGTGCCCGCACCCGTGTTTCCGTCATAAACTCTGTGTGCGCCCACAAGTATTACAAGTGCAAGACCTGTGTTCAGAAGAAGGGTCATTATTGGATTTATGAGCGAGGTTGTAAGACCTGCCTTTTTTTCTGCCTTAGAGGCGTTTATGTTTGCTTTGTCAAAGCGATCCTTTTCAAATTCTGTCTTTGAAAGAGCCTTTATCACTCTGATTCCCGAAGCATCCTCTCTTACCACCTTGGTGAATCCGTCAACGCATTCCTGTGATTTTTTGAAAAGAGGAAGTCCCTTTATTGAAATATAATACGTAAAGAAGAAAATGAAGGGAAGAGTGCAGAGAAGCACAAGAGTGAGAACGGGGTCGAGAGTCAGAGTAACGAGTATTCCGCCTATGAGAAGAAGGGGAGCGCGTACGCCCATTCTCTGAAGCATACCGACCATATGGTGAACGTTGTAGGTGTCGCTTGTAAGTCTGCTTTCAAGCGATGCAACTGTGTATGAGTCAACCTGCCTTGATGATAAAAGAAGTGTCTTTTCAAAAAGATCGTGTCTTATTGCGCGTATGCAGTTTGCGGCAACTCTCGATGCCATTCTGTTGGCGCATACGTTGAATATTACCGCAATAAGTGAGCTTATTATCATAACAAGCCCCCAGAAAATAACCGCAGGCGTATTTCCGGTTTCGATCACGTTGTCGATTATGTAGGCAAGAATGTACGGAATGACAAGATCCATGAGCGTTCCTATAGTCTTTATCGTGAGTCCGAATGCCATTCTGCCCTTGTAGGGTGCAAGATAGGTTAAAAGTCGTCGCATTGTGTTTGCCTTTCGTTAGTTTATGGGTGTATTTTACCACATGTTCCGACCTTTGTCAATTGATATGGCAAAAAAAGAAAGGTACCTTACTAATAAAGATCAAAAAAGATCGCCTTGGTTTTGCCAAGGCGATCTCAGTTTTCTGTGTATCGGCTGTATTAGTCGCTTGTGTAGGAAAGAAGAGCCATAACTCTTGCTCTCTTGATAGCAACTGCAAGCTGACGCTGATGCTTAGCGCAGGTACCTGTAATTCTTCTGGGAAGAATCTTTGCTCTCTCGGAAATGTACTTACGGAGCTTTAAGGTATCCTTGTAATCGATAGAATCGAGCTTATCTGCGCAGAACTGGCAAACCTTCTTCTTCTTGCGAAGGTTGTTCTGCTGACGGAAAGGCTTCTGAGCCTGAGTCTGAACGTTGTTTTCGTTTTCCATAATATGAAATCCTCCTAATTTTGTAGTGCCGTCTTAAGATCAGAACGGCAGATCGTCGTCGCTGCCCATATCCTCAAATCTAGGCATATAACCGCTGTCAGACGAGAAAGCGGGAGCCTGGTAGCTGTCGGGTGTGTAGGGCATCGGGGGTGAACCTGCTCCGTAAGCGGCACGGTCGCCGCCCTCAGCCTTGGAATCAACGAAGTAGATCTCGTCTGCGATAATATCGGTAGAGTATCTCTTCTGACCGTTGTTATCGGTCCAGGTACGGTTCTGGATAGAGCCTGAAAGTGCAATAGACGAGCCTTTTCTGAAGAACTTGGTTACAAGCTCGGCCTGTGCTCTCCACGCTGTTACGTTGAAGAAGTCTGCCTGAGTCTCTGTACCCTTTGCGGCACGTCTGTTTACTGCGATCGAAAAGGTAGTAACGGGGATTCCGCTTGTGCTCTGACGAAGCTCGGGATCCTGGGTAAGTCTTCCACCGAGGATAACTTTGTTAAAATTGAAGTTAGCCATTCTGATTACCTTCCTTATTCTTTAATTCGCAGAGTTGATTACTCGCCCTGCTTGATTACGATCGAGCGAAGAATACCTTCTGTGATGTTGTAAATTCTGTCGAGCTCTGCGGGGAATGCGGGCTCAGATGCGAATGTTACAAGAACGTAGTAGCCTTCTGTCTTGTAGTTGATTGCGTAAGCGAGCTTGCGCTTGCCCCATTCGTTTACCTGATCAACAACTGCGTTCTCGTTAATAAGAGTAACGAACTTGTCGATAGTTGCGCGGATTGCATCCTCACCGAGTGTTGCATCAACGACGAACAAGGTTTCATAATTGATTTTCTTTTCCATATTCGTTATACCTCCCTATGGACTAAATTGGTCGCAGACAGTGCAAATTTTTACCTGCGACAGAGAGAATTTGGTTTTTCCAAATTTCTAGCCCTACAATTATACATTAAACCTTGTGATTTGTCAAGCGTTTTGAAAACTTTTGTTCATTTTTGTTAAAAAAGTATCTAATTTCTATTGACAAAGGGCTGCGTTTGATGTAAAATACAAAAGAAAGCTCTCCTGTGCACAAGGAGGCATTCAAAGTATTGCAATACAAACAACAAAAGATTGAAAATCCGGGGGAGCTCGTAATGCCGAGCTGAGAGGAAGCGACATGCTTCGACCCTTATACCTGATGCGGATAATGCCGCCGTAGGAAGCCGTTCTTCAACATGATAAATTTCGGCACTGCGGGCTTATGCAGTGCCTTTTTTATTTGAAGTATAGTTTTGCACGTTTAGATACGGATTTTCACCAAGTAAAAAAAGTAAGGAAAGGTGAATTCAGTGACAGAAAAAAACACACAGACAAAAAACATTTCAAGCAGAGAAAAGCGCCGTGAGCACTTAAGAGTGCTTTGCGAGGGCGCTGTATCGATCGCACTTGCGGTAATACTTAACTATCTTAAGATAGACGTTGGTGCGCAGGGCGGAAGCATAAACTTCACTATGGTACCTCTTATTGTATTCGCGTTAAGACGCGGTGCGTCGTGGGGATTTGGCGCGGCGATCGGATACGGAATTCTTAAGGTCGCGCTCGGCCTTGGCGGAGATGCTATTGCATGGCAGTCTATCGTATTTGACTACGTTCTTGCATACGGAGTCTGCGGCTTTGCTTTTGTAGGAAGATACGTAAAGGGAAATGTTTACACAAAGGCTATCGTAGGATGCTCGGTTGCATGCGTGCTCAGATACCTTGTTCACTTTATTTCGGGAGTAACGATCTATGCAGAGTGGATGCCCGACAGCTTCCTCGGCATGAAGATGGAAAGCGTTGCGCTCTATTCGTTTTTGTATAACGGACTCTACATGATACCGACCATAATCTGCGCGCTTATTGTAGCCCCCATACTTTATGCGGCGCTCGAAAGAATGCTCCCTGCGAAGAAAATTTAATTTTGATATTCCCACAAAAAACAAGGACGGCAAATAAGCGTTGCCGTCCTTATTATATTTAAAAGAAGAATTTTAATGAATTAAAATTTCATGAGTAAAGTTTTCAAGATAAATGTTTTTATTTTTATATCACTAAAATGCGAAAATGGCTCGAAAGACCTTGACAGAGAGAAAGATATAAGATATAATATAATGGTAAAAGCCTACAAAGGGGAAACTATGCTCATTTTGGGGATTCCCCTTCGGCAATCGTCTTGCGTCCGCCGCGCAAGGCAGGATCAATAAGTTTCATAAGCGGCGGAGAAAAGGGGCTTAATATGAAAAAAGTTCTTTTGGCGCTTCTTGTAGCAATACTTGCAGTTTGCCTTGTTGCATGCGGTGAGCTCGCTACTCCGGATACAAGTGCTCCCGGGACTACATTAAAACCGAAACCCACCAGACCTGTTGAAACAACGACCGCACCACCGATTACTACGGCGCCTGTTGTTGTCGATAACGAAAGATACCACCTTACAGGGCTTGTGACAGACAATCTCGTAAGTGGCGATCTGGTGTTTGATATTTATGATAACGGTGCGGCGGTAGTTGATTATATCGGCAATGCCGATGAGGTTACAGTTCCTGCTGAAATTGAAGGCAAGAAGGTAACTCTGGTTGACGATTCAGCTTTTGCAAACGCAAAGAAAGTAAAGAAGATCACTCTTCCCGATACAGTTATCTGCTTCGGTAAGGATGCCTTCTATTCCTGCCGTGAGCTCAGCGAAATCAACATTCCCACAGCGCTTACAACTGTTGCTGACAGAGCGTTCGCATACTGCGAGGCTATAACAGAGATGGTTCTTCCCGACAATATCAAGATCGGCGAAAAGCTCTTCTACGGCTGTAGTGCTCTCGAAAGCGTAACTCTTAACGTTAAGGAAATTCCTACGGAGACGTTTGCACATTGTAGCTCTCTTGCAAATTATAAGATAGCTTCCGATGCTACGTCTATCGGTGATTATGCTTTCTATTACTGCGCAGCAATAGACGGACTTGATATTCCCGCAAGCGTAACCTATATAGGCAAGTATGCTTTCGCAAACTGCGCAGCGCTTACTGAGATAGCTCTTCCTTCTGTAATTACAGAGCTTCCCGACTACACGTTCTACGGATGTCTCTCTCTTAAGTCTGTTGATCTTTCTTCTATAAAGAGCATAGGTGAGTTTGCACTCGGCGGATGTGCGGCTATAACAGAGTTTGTATTCAGCACAGAGCTTTCTGAGATCAAGAACGGAGCATTTGCGCGTTGCACAAGCCTTGTTAAGATAAACATTCCCGATTCTGTTAAGATTCTTCCCGATGCTGTTTTCACAAACTGCACATCGCTTGAAGAGGTAACCTTTGCAAGCGATCTTACCGCTATGGGAAAGAGTGCTTTTAAGAATACTCTTATCAAAACAATAACTATTCCCGAGACTGTAACAACATTCTCCACCAGACTTTTTGAGGGATGTACAGCTCTTGAAACTGTAGTTCTTCCTGATACCGGCATCGCAGCTATAGCATCTTCCACATTTATGGGATGTACTTCTCTTAAGTCTATCAAAATACCTTCCAGCACAAAGTCTATAGGTGTAAGCGCGTTTGAAGGTTGTACAGCACTCGAAACCGTTGAGATCGGAAGCGGAGTTACACGACTTTCTTCTAAGGCGTTCCATAACTGCATGGCTCTCACACAGATAAATATTCCCGATAACGTTACAGCTATCGATGCTAATGCTGTCGGATATTACGACAAGACTATCGTTAACGAAGCAACAGGCAAGGAAGCTATCGTTCTTACTGTTATCGACGGTATGAAGATATACGGATTCACAGGCGGACAGGCTCACGCTTACGCTTCATCCAACAAGATTCCCTTCGAGTCTGTCGGACTTGTAGGATGCGTTCCTTATTCTGACGTTGTTCTCGAAGAGATCGTAGATGCTGACGGAAATAAGGCGTACAAGATCGTCGAGTATACAGGAACAGCAACAAGACTTTCCATTCCTTACGAAAAGGATGATATTGCGATTATCGAAATCGCAGATAATTTCGTAAAGGGAAATACAAATATTACAGAGATCAAGATTCCTTCAAGCATAACAAAGATTGGCAAGAGTGCTTTTGAGGGATGTACTTCGGTAACAAAGCTTGAGCTTCCCACAATTACAGTTGAGATTCCCGAGGGCGGAGTTGACGAGAACGGCGAACCCTTCGTAATGCCCGAGATCGTTATCGGTGAGGGTGCTTTTGCAGGTCTTGCAATTGAAAGATTAACACTTACCTCCACAATGATCAACCTTCCCGCAAGACTCTTTGAGGGATGCTCAAATCTTAAGTTAATAACTCTTTCTGCATATACAGAGTCAATAGGTGATAAGGCATTTGCAAATACTGCTATTACCTCTATTGAAATTCCCGATACAACAGTATCTATCGGAAACCTCATTATTGAGGGCTCGCCTGTTGAAACTCTTAAGGTTCCTTTCATCGGACCCGATGCAGAGACAGCAAAGACTGTTGCATACTTCTTCGGAGCAGCTTCCGAGACACTCAAGAAGGCTACTGTAACAAATATTGCGAAGGCAATTGCCGCTGATGCATTCAGAAACTGCACAGCACTCGAGACTATTGCTCTCGGATCGGGCATTGCATCTATTGGAGATTATGCATTTGCAGGATGTACAGCACTTGTAAATCCCGTAACACTTGCATCGCCTGCAATTACGGTTGAAAACGGAGCAACAATATTTGAAGGAACTCCTTCCTCTACATATCTTTCTGTTGATAGAAGAAATGCATCCGCATATAAGACGGCAGCAGATGAGGATGGATTCATGCTCTGGAACGGAATGTTTGTTTCAGCCAACACAACCGACGCTGTATACAACGCAACAATTGATGGCGTTGTGATCAAGCTTACGTATGCAGGCAAGCTCACAATAAGCGGCGAGGGCAAGATTGCAGGCTATACTCTTGAAGCTCTTCCCGTATGGTCAAGAGTTGCAGTACTGATCAAGGAAATTGACGTTAAGGGCATTACCGAGATCGGAAGCTATGCATTCTACGGATGTGAAAATCTCACAAAGGTAACACTTGCTGATACCGTTACAGTTGTTGGCGACAGTGCATTTGCTGATTGTACAAGCCTTGCTACAGTAACAGTTGCAGAAGGCGCTACCGTTCATGCAAACGCATTCAAGGGAACACCTTATGCAGAGGCAAAGGCTGAAGAAGAAAACAAGACAGAAGGCTAATAATAATGAAAGGGCAGAGAATGATATTCTCTGTCCTTTTTAACGGTATATATAATAAAAGGAGAAAAAATGAAAGAAACGAGAGCGGATATTGCTGAAAATCTCTTTCGAAGCGGAGCGAATTGCTCACAAGCGATCGCAGGAGCATTTTCGGACCTTATAGATATCGACAGGGAAGTACTTATGAAAATGGTATCTCCTCTCGGAGGAGGACTTTCAAGGCTCA
>JAFQWB010000068.1 GCA_017407725.1 Clostridia bacterium
ATCCATCAAGGTGTAACAAGCCCCGACGGCTTCAAAGACCAAGAGGTTGAAATCTTCTACCGCTTCATAGGCAAAATCGAATTTTAACCGAATATAAAACAATGCAGTGCTTCCTATGTCTTTAATTAAGGCATAGGAAGCACTGCATTTGTGGACACAAATGCAAAATACGGCATACCTCTTTCGAGATATACCGTATTCTTGAAAACCTGTCCTTTAGAGTGAAGCTCTAAATCGAATCCTTTTTTATTATTTCTTTTTAACAGTTCTGCTGATAAGCTTTACAATTTCAACTATCGGGATGATAAGGATTGCAATTCCCATGGAAACGGCGTATTCGGTTGCATCGAGCGGAACAAGATCAAATGCCTTTGAGAGGAATTCAATCTCTATTACAGCCGTAGTAAGAACAAGCGAAAGTATGCCTGCTCCCCAAAGCCAGAGATTCTGGGTCTTTATCTTGAATATTGATCCGTGGAGTGATCTCATATTGAATGCGTGGAATATTTCTGCCATAGAGAGTGTTAAGAATGCCATGCTTGTTCCGAGTGCTTCCTTTGAATAAATGCCGAGTGCAATCGCTTCTTTATGATGCATATCGGCAAGTATTTCGGCTCCGACGAAGTAAGATACAAGTGTGATGAGCGTTACAAGAATTCCCTGATATGCTACCGCAAATCCCATACCGCCTGCGAAGATTCCCTCCTTGGAATCTCTCGGAGCTCTCTTCATAACGTTGGATTCGGGTTTTTCCATACCGAGCGCAAGCGCCGGGAAGCAGTCTGTGATAAGATTTATCCAGAGAAGGTGTACGGGCTTGAAAATGGTGAAGCCCATAAGGGTTGCAAAGAAGATCGAAAGAACCTCGGAAAGGTTTGATGCGAGAAGGAACTGTATCGACTTTCTTATATTATCATAAATTCTTCTTCCCTCTCCGACCGCCGAAACGATGGTTGCAAAGTTATCGTCTGTAAGGATCATATCGGCAACGTTCTTGGTTACGTCTGTGCCCGTGATACCCATTCCAACGCCTATATCGGCATTCTTTATAGAGGGCGCATCGTTTACTCCGTCACCCGTCATTGCGGTAACCATACCCTTTTTACGCCATGCATTTACTATTCGTGTCTTGTGCTCGGGCTGTACTCTTGCATATACGGAATATTTTTCAACCGCAGTTTCAAACTCCTCGTCCGAAATTGCATCAAGCTCAGCCCCGGTTATAGCCTCGGAGGCATCAGTGATTATACCGAGCTGAATTGCTATTGCAACCGCGGTATCCTTATGGTCGCCCGTGATCATAATGGGTCTTATTCCCGCATTTCTGCATTCGTCGATAGCAGGCTTGACCTCATCTCTTACAGGATCTATCATACCCGTAAGACCTACGAAGCAAAGCTCACACTCTGTACTTTCGCTATCGTATACAGACGGCTCTTTATCAAGCTTTTTCATCGATACGGCAAGAACTCTGAGTGCTCTGTCTGCCATATCCTTATTCGCCTTCATAATATCGCCAAGATCGGAGTCGGTGATCTTGACTATCTCTCCGTTTTTAAGGATATGAGTACATCTTTTGAGTATTTCGTCAGGCGCACCCTTTGTGAACTGAACAAGCTCGGAATTTTCATCTCTGTGAACCGTGCTCATCATTTTTCTTGAAGAGTCAAAGGGTACTTCTCCTATTCTTACGAAAATGTTCTTCTGTACATTTTTATCAAGTCCGAGCTTATATGCATAGTTTACAAGTGCACATTCGGTAGGCTCTCCTACCGCAAGTGAGCTTTCTGTGTCTATCTGAGCGTCCGAGCAAAGTGACATCGCATTCGCGAGCAGCTTCTCGTCCTCTCCATAATGCTCTACGACGGTCATTCTGTTCTGTGTGAGTGTTCCCGTTTTATCAGAGCAGATTATCTGAGTACATCCGAGAGTTTCAACCGCGGTCATCTTTCTTATTATAGCATTTCTCTTAGACATATTGGTTACGCCTATCGAAAGCACGATGGTTACTACGGTTGCAAGTCCTTCGGGTATCGCGGCAACCGCAAGAGATATTGCGATCATAAAGGTATCGAGAACAATATCTATTCCGAGTGCACCGTCTGACATTGCATTTATAAGATTTATTCCGAAGATAATAACACAGATTCCGATTACAAGGTAAGTAAGAATCTTGCTGAGACCTGCAAGCTTTTTCTGAAGAGGTGTTTTTCCATCCTCTGCAAGAGAAAGTGCATCTGCAATCTTACCCATCTC
>JAFQWB010000069.1 GCA_017407725.1 Clostridia bacterium
AGCTTTGGCTCTGTTCCGTAAAGAGTACCTACGCTGAGCGTGGTTTCGGTCTGACCGAAGCCCTCCATAATACGAAGCCCGGTAGCCTCAAAGAACTTGTGCGAAACCTCGGGGTTAAGCGCCTCGCCTGCAGTTGTGATGTATTTGAGAGAGGAAAGATCGTATTTCGAAATATCCTCTTTGATAAGCATTCTGTATATGGTGGGGGGAGCACAGAAGGTGGTAATTCCGTACTTTGATATCATGGGGAGAAGATCTGCAGCCGCAAATCTATCCATATCGTAAACAAAGAGAGGAGCCTCGCACATCCACTGACCGTACATCTTGCCCCAGAGAGCCTTTGCCCATCCGGTATCCGAAACGGTAATATGAAGACCGTCGGGGTCAACACAGTGCCAATATCTTGCGGTTATGAAATGACCGATCGCATATTTGTGAGAATGCATTGCGATCTTGGGGTAGCCCGACGTTCCCGAGGTGAAGAACATAAACGCCGTATCCTCTCCGCAGGGAGAAGCATCCGTGCGCTCGAAGGTATCTGAGCAGTAAAGGAAATTATCGATCGGTATCCATCCTTCGATGTCGCCCGATACGGAGAGCTTTGTTTTAAGCCCGGGGCAAGCGGGAAGCGCCGCCTCGAGCTCTTTATAGGTGTTGCCCGTAGCGGTGCATACAATGGCAGAAACGCCTGCCATATTGATTCTGTATTCAAAATCTTTTTTGAGAAGCTGATTCGTTGCAGGGATCGCAACCGCTCCTATTTTGTGAAGAGCAACAAATACGGGCCAGAATTCCCAGTGGCGCTTCATAACAAGAAGCACCTTGTCACCCTTTTTGATTCCGAGTGAGAGGAAGAAGTTCGCCGCCTTTGACGAAAGCTTTGAGATATCGCCGAAGGTAAAGCGTCTTTCGGTAAGATCCTCGGCTATATGTAAAAGAGCAAGCTTTTCGGGCTTTTTTTCGGCTATTGCATCGATCGTGTCAAATGCAAAGTTGTAGTTTTCCTCGTTAACTATCTCAATCGATTCAAGTCTGCCCTCAGAGTCCTCCTTGCAGGAGATGAACTTGTCGGCAAGAAGACCGGAAACGCCGCGTACCGTGGGAGCGACAGGCTTCTTTGCCTCGGCAGGCTTATATTCGTAGGCGTGACCCTGATCATCTGTGATGATCGCAAGGAACTCGCATCCCTCAGGGCTCTCCGCAATCATTCCGTGAGGCTTTCCGCTGTCATAGTATACCGCATCACCGGGGTGAAGAACGTCCTCATGTCCGTCGATAGAGATTCTGAGCGATCCCGAAAGGATGTAGTCAAACTCCTCGCCGGCGTGTGAGGTAAGACGGATGGGAAGAGAATGCTCCTCGCTGCTGTAGGGCGCATTTACGATAAGCGGTTCACTCATTCTGCCCTTGAAGTAGGACGCAAGATGGTGATACTTGAAGCCCTTGCGGCGATCAAGAGGAAGACCCTCGCCCGCACGGACTATTGAGAAGGTTGAGAGCTTTGATTCTTCACCTGTGATAAGTGAGGTGAGATCTATTGAAAATATATTTGCGCAGGTGTTAAGGAAGGTGAGCGAGAAATCCGATTCTCCGCCTTCATATGCTATATACTGCTCGGCAGTAATTCCTGTAAGGTTCGCCATCTCCTCCTCGGTCTTGCCCGAGATGAGTCTGATTTCGCGAAGTCGTCTTGCAATTTGCTTAATTGCGTCCATTTTTCAAAAACCTTTCTGTAAAAGTGCGAATATGGAATAAATATTTTATAATTATACAATAAAACACAAAAAAAGTCAATAGTATGCGCTCGGAAAGTTATTTTCTTCTTGCTTTTGGGCGCTTGTTGAACATCATATACCCGAGGGCGAAGCTGATCACGGCGGTACTTACGCCGCAGAAGAGACTGAAGGGGGTAAATCTTCCGTCGCAGAAAAAAGCAGAAAGCATAGCCTGCGTGATTGCGATAGAAACAAGTGCATCGCAAAGATTTATTCTTTTTACCGCAGAGATGATGGGTGAATGAAGATCCCGTGTGTTGTAAAAGCCGATACAAGAAAGAAGGAGCTTTATAAGTGCGATTATGGCAGAGGCGGTGAGAAGAAACAGAACGTAATTTTCAAACTCGCCGTATCTGAACATACGAACACACATGAGCAGATAGGGTAGAGTGAGTATCATCAGAATAAATCCCGTATATCTGTAATCTCTGAAGGCTCTTGAAAATCTTTCGTTTTTATATTTGCTTTTCTTGAGTTCCTTGTTTTCGTGTGCGAGAAAAATCCGCGCAACACAGAGTATTGAGTAGTATAGTCCTGCAAATAAGAACCACGACGAGTTTGTAAGAAGACCTGCCGTCACCTTGAAAAGAGCGGTAAGCGTGCTGAGAAGGATCGACCAGCGAAGGTATAGTGTAAAGCGCAGATCCTTGTGAGTTATTATTCGCGTTATTTTTCTTTTGATAACGTTTTTCATTTTCCGTTCCTTGTGAGTAATAGATGTATTATATCACGTATATTTGAACCTGACATTAACAAAAGAACTCATATTTAACTATATCTTAAAAATAAAGATATAAAATTAATATTAATCTTGAAATAGATCGAAATATATGTTAAAATAAATCAGATCAACAGAAAGGACGGATAATATGGGACGAATGCTCGTAATAGGAAGATGCGCGGTTGAAATGCATCTTCTTTCAGAAAGTCTGCCGTCTGTAGGTGAAACCTTATATCCCGAAAAATATGAAATGAGACCGGGTGGAAGAGGCGGAATCGCCGCATACGTATCAAAGCTCTTTGCACATAAAACGTCTGTAGTTACAAGGGTAGGTAAGGACGGAAATGCTACACGGCTCAGACATTTTCTTTACGATAACGGCATCTCGACGGGAAGTATGTTTACAGAGGTCGGAATGCAGACTCCGCTTGATATTTACCTTAAGAGTGCGCCGTTTGGCGGGGCGGGTCTTTTGAGATATAATTCATCCCCTGCGATGACCGTAGACGACGTAAATCACGCGCTTTCGGAAAAATACGATATGGCGATCGTTCAGTATGAGGCTGTCGATGAGTCTCACAGAAAAGGCGTGACAAATCTGCTCTCTGAAAGAGATGTCAGAGTGTTTGCGGATCTCTCTTTGCTTGACGATATTACATCACTTGAGGGCACTTCGGGAATCGATACGCTCTTTATATCTGAGAGCGCGGCTGAAAAGCTCGGAACGGGTTCTCTTGTGACCATGGAGGACTGCCTTCGCGCGGCAATGGAGCTATCAAGAAGAATAGGTGCGTATTTCTATATCATAAAGCTTTGCGGCAGAGGGCTCTTCATATACGATGGAACGTATTACAATCTTATAGCGCCCTGCGATGCACCCGAAAAAGAAAAGGGCGGAGCATCAGACGCTTTGGCGGCTGTCTGTGCCTCGGTATATCTTGAGACAACCGATATTACAGCCGCATCTCAGGCGGCGTATATTGCCGATAAAATGATAAAGGAAGACCTTTCGGTCTTTGTTCCCACAATGAACGACGTTGTGAAATATGCTCGCGACAGAATGCTTGATACAAGATTTTGAGGTGTGATATGGTAACTGTAGGAAAATATACCGATAATAATCAGAATACCCTTGAATATTCTGTTTTAATGCCGACAGAGCACGCAAAGGCGCTTGTGCAGATAGTTACAAGCTCGGCTTTGCCCGACAAAAACTATGAGGTGCTTGCAAATACACTTACAGAGTCGGGAATAGCCGTGTTCTTTTGCCCGCTTGATCTTGAAGCTGAGCGCGAGATAAGCGATACCGAGGTGGCTGAGAAAATTCTCTATCAGGCGTCTGCTGTAAGAAAAAGATATAAAAATCTGCCCTTCTTCGTTATGGGGCAGGCGATATCCTCACTTGCGGTATCTGCCGCAGCGGCATCAAACGATATTTATGACGGCATGATACTTGTATCGCCCGACACACTCGGCGCTATAGGTAAGCTCGGATATTCAAAGCTTTCCAAAATTGCCGCCAAGGATCCGCTCGGATATTCGGAGAAGGCAAAAAAGGTCATTATTAAAAGAGCAAAGAGTGTGAGAGAGGAAATTACCGCCGACACCGAGGGTGCGTCCATGAAGCTTAATAATTCTGCTCTTTTATCTGTCGCAAAGCTTCTTTCGTACGTTTTCACAGCTCAGTGGTATAAGGATGTGCCGAAGGGAATGTCTACGTTTTTTGCATCGGGAGATTTCTCGCCCTTTACAGAGTTTGCTCAGGGTGCGCATAGGGTTTGCAACAAGCTTGACGATGCAGATATGTCGGATATTATACTTTACGTTTACGGAGATAACGTATACGAAAACGTTATAAGAGATAAAAACGAGCGCTTTTCCGCAACGCTTGTGAAATGGATACTTGAAAGAGCGGAAAATATTTCAAATGCAAGGAGACTAGGCTTTTAATGGGAACAAGAATACTCGGGGTTGACTACGGAGATACGAGAACCGGAATTGCGGTAAGCGATCTTTCCTGCTTTCTCGCATCGGCAGTCGGTACGATAAACGATATAAGATCAAACGTAGTCATGGATAAAATAATCGAATATGCAAAGCAGTATGACGTCTCTGCCATAGTTCTCGGCGACCCAATCAATATGAACGGCACTGTCGGACCGAGAAGCGAAAAGGCAAGAGCATTCGGCAAGGAGCTTTCCGAAAAGAGCGGAATTCCCGTTATAATGTATGACGAGAGATGCTCTACCGTTGTTGCTCATACGGTTATGAACGCCACAGATACACGCGGAAAGAAAAGAAAGATGACTGTCGACAGACTCTCGGCAGAGATCATCCTTCAGGACTACCTCGACTCAAAGAAAAGATAACAAAACAGCAGACTTTGGCGTGATACTCCAAGCGGAGAATTTGAACATTCAATGCAGTGCGAGCATCGCACTTGTCCGGACAAATGCAGAATGGGCTAAGCCCAAACCCTTATACAAACAGAAAGAGATAACAAATCAGCTTATAGCCGAAATGTTATCTCTTTTTCTGTTTGTTTAATGAAATCGTTGCAAGGCAACGATGAAATCTTCACTTCGTTCAGATGAAATCCAAGGACAAGCCTTGGATGAAATCAAATCCGTCTATATATAACCCTGCAAAGCAGGATTTCATCGCGGCAGCGATTTCATCCACTGTAAGTGGATTTCACCCGTCGAAGACGGATTTGACTGCGTGATTGTCCGTTAAGGACATCACGCTAAGTCTGCTGTTTTGTTTTTAATTGTCAGAGTCTGCGTTTTCTGCGTTTTCTGCGTTTTCCTTTATGAGGGCAAGTCTCTTTTTCTTGAAGTACTTGATATCAAGCACGATCCAGGTCGCAAACATTGCACATCCGAGGACTGTGAGGGCTATGCCTGCCGTAAGCTCTTTAGGCCAGTAGTACATCTTGATCGTGTGCTCGCCCTCAGAGCCGAGATCTACAGAAATAAGTGCGCCGCAGGTGAGGTCAAGGTTAACCTTCTTACCGTCAACGAAGATGTTCCATCCCTCGTCATAGGGAATAGACGTGAAGAGTGTGGTTCTTCCTTCGGATACGTTTACAGTTCCCTCGAAGGAGCTTTCGGTAAATTCGTCGATGATAAAGTTACCTGCAGAGAGCTTTTTCATTACCTCGTCGTAAACGGCGGTGTCAAGATAGTAGAAGAAGCCTGCCTTGGAGTCGATGTAAAGATCCTGACCGTCCTTGTCCATTGTGAGGGTGAGTCTCTTTGTGTCGCCCGACGTGAGCTCTCCAAGTGACTGAACCGAAAGTGTGGATGCAAGCGTGTAATCATAGAACGAGCCTGTTTTTTCGTCTATTGACCAAGCACACTTTCTTGCATATGAGGTCGGGAAATATGCAAAGACCTCAATTGTGTCGCTGCTACCGTACGTGGGAACGGTGAAGTCGAGATATATCTTCGCGTCGTTTTCGATCTTGCTGAAGGAATGATAGAATACGTTCTTCTTTTCTTCCTTTCCGCTTTCGGAGAGAACCTTGTTTCCGTATTTGTCGTAAACGTTCTCGGAGTAGGTCTGTGAAGAATAATTTACAGTGCTCTTGTCATAGTCAATAGTATAGTCTATCTTCTTGTAAACTTCAACGCTTGCATCCTCGCCAAGCATTGCGGCTATAAGATCATTTACAAGCTCAAAGGGTGAGGTGTAGTTGCTTGTGTTGAAATCAAGAAGCTCAGGGTTTGATGCATATGCAAGCGAGAGTGCATAGGGATTAAGATAAGCATAGAGCGACTTGCTTTCGTCCTCGCCGCTTGTAAAGTTGTGCTGTACGTAGTCGTACTGCTTGAAGAGTGATTGAATGTCCTCTCTCTGCTCGGTTGTGAATATCTTGTACTTGATTCCGAGAAGCGAGTCTGCAACAAGTGTGCCAGCCTCGTATTCGCTCCAGTGTGATTCGGATGCATATCCGAGCTTTTTAAGGAATCTTATTGTCTTTGCATTGAGTGTGGAGGTGGATGCGGAAACACCGCGTACGTTAAGCGCGTGGTTATCGCAGACCTTTCTGACGTCAATGTTTTCCATGCGGTAGAAGGAGCTGTCTGCCTCCTGAACAAGTCCTACAATACCTCTCATTCTTGACATGAAGTTTGAATATCCTTCAAGCCAGGTCTGTGAGCTTGTATCTCTCGGTGAGAAGGTTACGTTGGCATCAAGGGAGTTTGTATTGATAACTCCCGAAATAAATGCTTCAGTACAGATAACGACTGCAAGTACCGTAGTAAGAATCGGCTTCAGTCTTGATTTTATTATGGGAACAAGAATCGCAACGTAAATTATAAGAAGTATTATTGAAAGCCAGATGCAGTAGAAGGTGTCTACGTGATCGTACTTGGCAAACTGAATAACAAGGACAAGAAGACCGATACCTGCGGCAGATGCACCGAGGTAGGGAATTCTTATGGTCTCGATTTCCTCAAGCGCTCTGTGCGCAAGCACGAGCATTATGAAGATGAGAAGGAAGCTGTATCTGTAGTTGAGCCAGTTGGGCTTCTGGAATCCGTGCCATACTATGTCAATGATCGAAAGATTCATCGAAAGAACAAGAATGAGCATGAGCGCGAGAGCACCGAGCTTTTCTCTGAGTGTTACTCGCTTTGCCATAAAGTAAACGGGAAGCATAAGAAGCACGATAGTTCCGCAGTAGATAAAGGGAAGACCGGTGACGTCAACCGTGTCGTATGCTCCTATAAAGAGCTTTGAGATAAACTCAAGAAGGTCGAATCTTGAAACGAATTCCTTTGCCCAGTTTGTGATGGGAGAGAATTCGGTCTTTCCGAAGGAAAGCGAATAATACGTGGGAAGGATTATTATACACGATGCAAGAACCGAAATGAGAGATGCGAGTATAACTCTTCCCACCGATTTGGGGAAATGATATTTTTCACCCGTGAGATTGTTCTTTCCTGCGGAGCCTGCGAAATAATAATAGAAGGAGTAGAGAACAACGAAGATGCATACCATGTATCCAATGTAGAAGGTCGAAAGACAGGTCATTGTAAGTGATACACAGAAGAGTACAAAGCGGTGCTCCTTGATAAGCATTTCAAGACCGAGAACAACAAGGGGAAGCCAGATGAGGGCATCTATCCACATTGTGTTGTGACCGTATACAACCGCATAGGAGCAGAGTGCATAGGCGCATGAAATTGCAATAGTGAACATTTCGTTTGCGGCAGGTCTTGTCTTTCTTAAATAATAAGACATTGTTGCACCGCAAAGTCCTGCCTTGATAAGCTCTATAAGAAGCAGAGCTTCTGTCATATTTTCCTTGGGAAAGAGACATACGATGTATGAAAGAGGGGAAGCAAGATAGTAGGCGTAAATGCCCATGAATTCGCCTCCCAGAGAGCGGCTCCACGAATAAAGAAGAGAAGCATCGCCGAATACGGCATTTCTGAGTGCCTCGAAGAAGTAAACGTACTGACCGTTAAGGTCGAGAACGAGTACCGAGCCGGGTCCGAACGGAAATACTCTCATCGAAATGAATATCATCCACATTATTGCAAAGGGAATAATAAACGAGCAGAACAAATATCCGTTGTCGTCAAGTGTTTTTTTGAATTTGGCGTATCCCGTGAGCTCTGTCTGTGGCAAAAGCTCTGCAGAAGCGGCCTTGTTGTTGTTTTTCTTCATCTGAAGAAACCGTTCCTTTCGTGTTTACTCTTTTTCGGCGGGAATAACGGTCTTTACCGCTTTTTCCACCTTTTCGCGCGACAGTATCATATCTCTTCCGCACGAAAGACATTTTATACGCAAGTCTGCGCCAACTCTCAGAAGTGTAAAGCGACTGCATCCGCAGGGATGGGGCTTTTTCATTTCGAGAGTGTCACCCACGTTCATTCTGATGGTGTTCAGAGATGATCACTCCTTTTTTTCTGCCGATAGGGCATAGGAATAATAAATCATTTTATTCTATCATATATTTGCCGATATTTCAAGTTTTTTTCTCAACTTTTGTTTTTTTTCTTTTCTGCTATTGAATATATACTCGAAAAGTAGTATAATTAGGTTACATACCAAAGCGAAAGAGAGTGTTATACATGAAAGACGTTGCTTATTACAATGGAAGAATAGCTCCGCTTGAAGAGCTTATGATACCTGCCAATGACAGAGCGGTTTATTTCGGTGACGGAGTTTACGATGCAACCTATGCTGTGGGAAGAGTTGTTTTTGCACTTGATGAGCATATCGAAAGATTTATGAACAGCTGCAGAATGCTTATGATAGATCCTCAGATAACAAGAGAGGAGCTTAAAAAGACTCTCTATATGCTTGTTGACCTTGCGGATGATGATGATACCTGCATATATTGGCAGGCTTCAAGAGCGACAGCTCCCAGAGCACACGTTTTTCCCAAAGAGCCTAAGACAAATCTTCTTATTACGGTAAGACCCTTTAAGCTTGTTGATACAACAAAGAGAATGAAGCTTATCACAACAGAGGATAACAGATACTACCTTTGCAACGTAAAGACCATAAACCTTCTTCCCAACGTTCTCGCATCCGAAAAGGCAAAGAGGGCGGGATGTAACGAGGCGGTATTTATCAGAAACGGATACGTTACAGAGTGCTCGCACTGTAACATTTCAATACTCAAAGACGGGGTACTCAGAACAGCGCCTCTTAACAACCTCATCCTTCCGGGTATTACGAGAGCACACATTATTGCGCTTTGCAAGGAGCTTTCGATTCCGGTCGTTGAAGAGGCATTTACCAAAGAGGAGCTTATGGATGCCGACGAGGTGATCATTTCATCCTCCTCCGTACACGGAGCAGCCGCGTGTGAAATAGACGGTATAGCGGTAGGCGGTAAGGATACAGAGACCTTTGAGAAGATCAGACTTGCATACAGAGATAAGCTTTTAAGAGAAACAAGATCAAGATAAAAAGAGGTGCGTTTTATGGCAAGAATTGATGTATTATCAATAGGCAACAGCTTCAGCGAGGATGCACAGAGATATCTTCACTCACTGGCAAAGCACGAGGGTGATGAGATACAGAGCGTTAACCTTTATATCGGCGGATGTCCGCTTGACAGACATTTCAGAAATATGATGGGCGATGAAAAGGCTTATGACCTTCATATAAACGGACAGACAGGACTCGGATTCAAGATGAGCATAAAAGAGGCTCTTCTTGCAAGAAACTGGACGTATATAACGCTTCAGCAGTCAAGTCCTCTTTCATATAAAAGCGAGAGCTATTTTCCTTATATAGAAAGACTTGCAAAGTACGTAAGAGAGTATGCACCGGGTGCAAAGCTTCTTATCCACCAGACCTGGGCATATGAGAACGGCTCCGAGCTTATCGCAAGACACGGCTTTGAAAGCTACGACCAGATGTTCGAGCTTATCGAAAAGTCATACAGAACAGCCGCAAACAAGATAAATGCCGACGGAATATTAAGAACGGGAGAGGCTGTGGGAATTGCGCTTCGCAACGGTATTTCAAGAGCACACAGAGACGGATTCCATCTTGGTCTCGGTGCAGGAAGATTTATTGCCGCACTTGTATGGTATAAGTACATGACGGGCAAGGATATAAGCACTGTAAGCTTCAGCGGCTTTGACGTTCCCGTAACGCCTGAGGATTACAAGATAGCAATAGACAGTGTAAACGAGCTTAAAATATAAACAAAAAACGAGGAGATCCGTAAGTCGGATGCTCCTCGTTTTTGCTATAAAAAAATTCAGGAGATTTTCATTTTATTTTGCGTGCTTCAAGATAGTATCTCTTGTCGCTCGCTTCGCCCATTGAAAAGGTTTTTCTTGCAAGTGCGCCATCCTTTTCAACTGCCTTGAAAAGCTCGCTCTTTCCGATAACGTCGAAAAGAAATGCTACGGTGTTTTTGCCCTCGGCAAGTCTCAGAGCCTCTTCCTTTCCGTGGATGTAGTCGATCGTGACCTTCTCGTTTTCCTTTGTGTAGGCATCAAGGAATTCGGTGAGAGTGGCAACTGTGAGCGATTTTACAGGGGGAAGGGAAAGCTCCTTCTGAGCACCGTTATATACGGCAAGAGCCTTTTGTCCGCTCTCACTTGAAAGAGTTCCGAAATATTTTTCCATATCCGAAAGAAGCTTTTCGCCGTCTACTCCGAATACTACTCTGTATATCGGCTCAAATACAAGCGATGCTTCGTGAATGTTAACTATCTCGCAAAGAGCGAAGCGCGACTCGGGGTGATCCTTTGACACACATTCCTTTGCGGCGGCAAGAGAATGGTTTCCGTCGCCTATTGCAAGAGCAAAGCCCGATCTCTGTGAAAGTCGGTCAAGCGTGCTCTCAACTCTGTCCATGGCTGACTCTGAGAGAAAGTATCCGTCTATGTGACCGCCCGAGAGCATAAGTGATGCCGAGTATGCTTTTTTGTAGCTGTCCTTTTCTCTTGAGCACGGCTCGATGACCTCGAAATCCTTGTCATCAACAAGAACGAGTATGTGCGGGAGCTCAAGAAGGGCATCGCGTCTGACCTTGACGCGAGGGGGAATTCTTTCCGTAACCGTCATTTCGGTTGCACGTATTTTGGCACTTGAGCCCTTGTTATAGTCATATTCGTTAAGATCTATAATTCCCACAAGACCCTTTCTCACTCCCGAAAGGGTCTCTCTTTCAACGTATATCATAGAGTCCTTGTGAAGCTCAAATATATCGTTTTCAAGATATTTTTTCATATTATCAGAGGCGGATACGACCCTCTTTTCGTAATCATCCGAAAGATAAACCTCGGGGATGATAAGATCAAGCGATGAGGGAGAGCCTTCTCTTTTCTTTTCGGCATTCTGCCAGTATTCGGGGTTGGCGGTGTGCTGATCACACGCGATCACCGCCCATTTTTCTATATCTGTTTTGGGTAGCAGTATGTCTGCTCTTTTGAAAATAGGCATGAAGTTGTCCTTTCGTTGTCGGTAACCTTAAGGTCGTTTTGTGTTTAGTGGTGATGATGACCGGGAAGGGGAGCCATGTCTTCGGTATCCTCAAGCACACTTTCGTTCTCACTTGAGATATAGCGTCTTGCCTGAGTTGAGAAGAGTGTGTAATATTCGCCCTTCTTCTCCATAAGATCCTTGTGTGTACCCGTTTCTATTATCTCTCCGTATTTAAGAACTATGATCTTGTTTGCAGTCGTAGCACTTGAAAGTCTGTGAGATACAAAGATGGTGGTCTTGTCCTTGGCAAGCTTGTCAAACTGTGAGAATATCTCCTGCTCAGCCATCGGGTCGAGAGATGCGGTGGGCTCGTCAAGAATGAGAATGTCGCTGTCGCTGTAGAACGCTCTTGCGACAGAGAGCTTCTGCCACTGACCGATAGAAAGCTCTATACCGCTCTGCTCAAAGTATCTCATAAGAGGTGTATCGAAGCCGAGGGGAAGCTTTTCGATGAAGTCTGTACAGTTGGACTGCTCTGCAGATTCCTTTATGCGGTCGTGGTTGATCGGATTCTCAATATCTCCAAACGCAATATTCTCACTTACACTGACAGCATATTTTCCGAAGTCCTGGAATATGATGCCGAATATCTTATAAAGCTCCTTGGGATCGTACTCCTTTATGTTTCGTCCGTCGAGATATACCGTGCCCTCGGTTGGGTCATAAAGTCTTGTAAGTATTTTGAGAAGCGTGGTTTTCCCTGCGCCGTTGAGTCCTACAAGAACTGCGGTGTCGCCGGGGTTAAGGGTGAGGTTTATATTTTTAAGGACCTTTCTGTCAGATCCGGGATAAGCAAATGAAACGTTGTCGAAAACGATTGTGTGACCGCAGTGTCTTTCAATCGGTGCAGGCTCGGGAAGGCTGGGCTTTATCGTCTTTTCCTCGTTCATAAAGAGTATCATATTGTCGATAAAGAGTGTGCCCTCATAGATAGTTGCGGTTGTTGAAATGAGTGCCGATACAGCTCCCGAAATAGAATTAAGAGCACTTGTGTAAAGTGAATAATCACCTATCTGATCTATACCGGTTGCGATCATATAGAAGAGAACGCAGTTAAGAGTGGTGGTGGCAAGGGTAAGAGATATATGCCAGATACCCTCGTTTCTTATCAGCTTCTTGATTCCCTTGAAGTAACCTGCAAAGACCTCGTTGTACTTTCCGATGAATATATCCGAAAGATTGAAGAGCTTTATTTCCTTTACAAGATCCTTGTTTACAAGAATATCCGAGAAATAGGCCATCTGACGGCGGTCCTTTGATCTTCTTCTCATGTAGTTGAAGTTCTTTCTTCTGTAGCTGAAGTTTATAACAGCCGAGAAAACCGAAAGAACGATGAAGAGAATCATGAAAATGGGGGCAAGAGGATCAAGTCTTGGAAGAACAGCCACAAGAACTACGATAAATGATACCATACTTATGATACGGCTTATCATATTGAAGGTGGCATTGAGTATATGAACAGGGCGTATTCCCGCTTCACGGTTTGCGTTCTCCATTCTTTCATAGAAATCTGGCATATCGAATGAAGCAAGGTCGATCTGCACCGCCTTGTGCATTATCTTGACCTTTATGTGATTTGTAATGACCTCACCCGAAATACGTGTGATAATGCTTTCGATACTGCTTATAAGAGAGTGAGCGAATGAATATCCAAACTGAATTACAAGCGCTATGAAAACGTCGGTGGAGGTTGCTTCACCTATAAACGATGCCGTAATAACGTTAAGAAGGTTTGCCGATATGTATGCCGAAACAACCGGAATAACTCCGTTGAATATGGCCATAAATATCATAACGAAGAGAAGAGAGGGTCTTGCTTCCCATACAAGCTTTACAATATAGAAAAGCCTTGAAAAAAGTCCTGCAGTGAGACGCCATAGATATGAAGGCACCTCTTTGATGCTCTTTGGCTTTGGCTCGCGAAGCTTGTCGGTGGCTTCGTGGTTGTGGGGACCGAAGGGACCCATAATGATCATCTCCTTTGATGCTTAGCTGTGCTTCGATCTTTCAGCTGTTTGATGTAGTCAGCTTTTTGAGAATTGTGTAAAGAAGTTCCTTTTCTTCCTCGGAAAGGGAAGAAAGATATTCCTGAGCGTGCTTCTTTCTGTGCTCGTCAATAATTTCAGAACGCTCTCTGCCGATCTGCGTTATGCTTACAAGTGTTTCGCGTTTGTCGTCGGGGTTGGTCTTTCTTTCAATGAAACCGCCTTCTTCAAGAGAGGTGAGTGCTTCAGATAGAGACTGAGGTCTTATTTCAAGTCTGTCTGCAAGAGCCTTTTGGGTCATGAAGTCGGATTCCGATAAGATGGAAAGAATTCTTCCGTGCCAACGTCCTGCACAGCAATGCTTTGCCGTCGGGTCATCCGAGCCTGCTGTGGGATGAGCGCCTCTTTTGGCAAGAGCACTTGCTCTGAAAATAAGTCTCATAAGGTCTGTGTCGCTATGTGTCATATTCTTTTCTCCTTTATCCCCTGTTGTAACAAGTAAGGTACCTTATTAATATTATACAACAACACCGACAATTTGTCAAGACTGAAATGTGTGAATGGGAGAAAGTTGAATGCTGAAACCAAAAAATTATTAAAAACCGTTGACAAATAATCAAAAAAGGATATAATCAAGAATATAACGAAGAGTAAAGGACAGTGCGTGAAGTGCCTGAGGGACGGGGAGTTGCCCTTGGGACGAAGAGCTTGCTCGCGGTGCTGCCCTTGCATCCCGCTTCTCGGCAAAAAAGGGTATTTACGTCCTCTTTATTACTTGCCAAAAGCGAGGAAAAGGAGGATTTTTTTATGGTCAAAAACAAAAAAAAGCAGATCTACAGACTCACCTTTGCGGCGATGATGGTCGCAATGAGTGTGGTTATAGGAATTGTCTGTAAGAATTTTTTTACCTTTCTTGTATATTACCGATTGACTTTTGAAAATTTGCCGATAATACTTGCAGGTTATGTTCTTGGACCTGTGTATGGAGGGGCGGTCGCGCTCGCTGCCGATACAATAAGCTGTCTTTGCTCTACCAACCCCTCGCTTAATCCCGTGATATCTCTTGGTGCAATAGCTGTCGGAATTATTTCGGGACTTGTTCCGCGAATCGCGAAAAAGGATAATGCACCTGTTCTTGTAATTACCGTGACTCTTGCCCATCTTATTGGTCAGGTGGCGATCAAATCGGTAGGAAAAATGATATACTTCGGTATGCCCTGGCAGGGAATATTTATTGGAGTCGGCTTTTCCTTTATTGCGGGAGCACTTGAATATTTCCTTATAAGAACACTTACCAAAAACAGAATTTTCAAAAAGGAGCTTGATAAGCTTTTATGATGACGTATAACGAGGCAATAGAATATATACATTCAGTATCCTGGAAGGGATCAAGACCGGGACTTGAGAGAATAACAGAGCTTCTTGAGGGAATCGGAGATCCGCAGGATTTTCTTTCATTTGTTCACATAGCAGGAACAAACGGAAAGGGAAGCACCTCTGCAATGCTCGAATCAATACTGAGAGATGCGGGCTATAAAACAGGAATGTTCGTTTCGCCCTATATAGAGAGCTTTAACGAAAGAATACAGATAAACGGATGCGAGATAGATAATGCTCTTCTTGCAGAGGTTACTGAGTTTGTTAAAGAGACTGCAGATAAAATGGAGGATAAGCCTACCGAATTTGAGCTTATAACCGCAATCGGCTTTGAGGCTTTCAGACGCCAAAAGTGCGACATTGTTGTGCTTGAGGTGGGAATGGGAGGAAGACTTGACTCCACGAACGTTATAAAGAATCCTTATCTTTCTGTAATAACCTCGATTGCACTTGACCATACCGCGATACTCGGTGACAGCATTGAAAAGATAGCATATGAAAAATCGGGAATAATCAAGCCTCTTTGCCCTGTGGTCTGGGGCGGAGATTCGCCTGAGGCGGAGAAGGTAATAAAGGATTTTGCAAAGAGATCGTCATCCGATTTCCATAAGCCTAAGATAGCAGAGCCTCTTTCGATGTCGCCGAGCGGAATCAGCTTCAGTCTCGGAAGATACAGTAATCTTTTCGTACCTCTTTCGGGTGTTTATCAGCTTAGAAACGTTGCAACAGTTATAAAGGCGGCTGAAATTCTCAATGACAGAGGTCTCAGAATACTTGAAGAGAATATAAGACGCGGTCTTGCTTCGGTAAGATGGAAGGGAAGATTCGAAAAGCTTTCCGATGCGCCCGAGGTCTATTATGACGGAGGTCATAATATCGAAGGGGTTACGTACGCCGCAAAGACCGTAAAAGAGTACTTTACTAATAAGGGAATAAAGGTTAATCTCATATTCGGAGTAATGGCTGATAAGGATTGGAAGGACATGGTCGGAATTATTTCTCCCTACGTTGAGAAGGCCTTCTGCGTTTTCCCAAATAATGATCGCTCACTTGATAAAGAGAGTCTTGCCGAAGAATTCAGACAGAATAACGTAGAAGCTTATATAGCTTCCGATTTTGTAAACGCCGCAGAGATGGCATTAAAATGCGAGGGAGTAACACTTGCGCTCGGTTCGCTTTATATGTATGCCGACGTTAAAAACGCGGTCAAAAAAGTTACCGAAAAAAGATAAAATACTATTGAAAAAACACCTTAGGTATGTTATAATCGGTTAACAGCTTTAAGAAGGAGGAAAAATTATGTATAATTTTCCTATAGGAGCAATGGTAGATTCCTTCAGAAAAGACACCTTCGAGGGAATTAAGCTTGCATCAAAGATCGGCGTAAAGGGAATACAGATGTATTCGACTCACGGTGTAAATGCGCCTGAGAATATGACAAAGGACAGAGTTCGCGATCTTAAGATCGCAATGAACGACGCCGGAATAGTATTTTCAGCTATTTGCGGTGACCTTGGAAGAGGATTCGGTCATAAGGAGCTCAACGCAGGACTTATTGAAAAGTCAAAGAGAATTATGGAGCTTGCGAAGGAGCTTGGAACGGATATCGTAACCACGCACGTCGGAGTTATCCCGAACGACCCCAACCATGAAAGATATAAGGTAATGCAGGAGGCTTGCTTCTCGCTTGCAGAGTTTGCAGATTCTATGGGTGCGCATTTCGCGATAGAAACAGGACCTGAAATTGCGACAACTCTTAAAACCTTCCTTGATTCTCTTAACTCAAAGGGAGTTGCTGTAAACTTTGACCCTGCCAACTTCGTAATGGTTACGGGTGACGATCCCGTAAAGGCTGTTTACACTCTTAAGGATTATATCGTACATACACACGCCAAGGACGGAATCAGAATCTATGAAAAGGATCCTGAGATGGTTTACGGTGTGGTTGACGATGTGTTCAAGCATATGGGCGCATCTTATCAGGAGGTTCCGCTCGGAAAGGGAAGCGTAGATTTCCCGATGTGGATGAAGGCTCTTGAAGAGGTTGGATATAAGGGCTTCTTAACTATCGAAAGAGAGGTCGGAAACGATCCCGAGGGCGATATCCGTATGGCTTACGAATACTTAAGATCGATAATTGCCGCAAACTGAGATAATTTGCCAAAATAATGATATAAATGCACTACACCGTAGTGCATTCACGCGGGTGTGGCGGAATTGGCAGACGCGTTAGATTTAGGTTCTAATGGCAACACCGTGCAGGTTCAAGTCCTGTCACCCGCACCAAACAGTAGAAATCCGAACCCAAAGCCG
>JAFQWB010000070.1 GCA_017407725.1 Clostridia bacterium
GAAGCCGAGACCCTGAACAGAGTTTCTGAGGATTCCTATGAACGAGAGCGGTACGAAAAATATGGGCTGAGTCGTGAAATACTGCGTGATGTAGACAAAGAGCTCGTCAGTCTTTTCATCAAGAAAGATAAGAGATATATATTTTCCGAAAAAGAAAAGTGTAACGGAGAATATAACGGCGATAGATACCATAAGTGCACCCGCATCGCGTACACCCTTCTTGACACGTGCAAGATTTCCCGCACCGAGATTCTGACTGCAGTAATTTGCAAGTGCAATTCCCATACAGTTGATAAGTGACCAGCAGGGGTTGAGAACCTTTTCGCAAGTAGCATATGCGGTTACCGCTATGTTTCCGAGAGAGTTGATGGCAGACTGTAAAACAACAGATCCTATCGCGGTTATCGAATACTGAAATCCCATAGGAAGACCCATCTTTGCTATTTCGCCCATAAGCCTTGGGGCGGGCTTCATATGTCTTGGGGATATTCTTAAATATTCGCAAGTTCTGAATATGTGAATTACACAGCAAACTCCGGAAAACAGCTGAGCAAGTACTGTTGCAAGCGCCGCACCGAGAACTCCGAGAGGAATTACGGCTATGAAAAGATAGTTGAGAGCAATGTTGACTACAGCGGAAATAATGAGGAAGTAAAGGGGGGATTTGCTGTCTCCGAGAGCTCTTAAAAGTCCTGCACAAAGGTTATAGAGCATGCTTGCTCCCATACCGAGATAAATTGTTTTTATGTACGTGTTTGAGAGGGAAAGAAGCTCTTCGGGTGTTTTCATAAACAAAAGAATTTCTTCGCTGAAAGTTACGGCAAGAACCGTGAATATGATAACCACGCCGAAGAGAACGTAAATGATATTTCCCACGCAGTGCTTCATTTTTTCATAGTCCTTTGCACCGAAGAATCTTGCAACAAGCATACACGATCCCTCTGAGATACCGATCAGAAATCCAATTATCAGAAAGGTTATGGATCCTGTTGAACCGACAGCGCCGAGCGCATCGTTGCTTATAAGCTTGCCCACCATTATAAGGTCTGCCGTATTGTATACCTGCTGTATGAGATTTCCCAGAATTATGGGCAGAGAAAAGTGTATTATAAGCTTTAGCGGATTTCCGCTTGTAAGACTTTTTGCCATTTTACTTACCTTCTTTTTTTGGTTTCGACATATTATATTCAAATAACGCCCTAAATGAAAGATACAAATTGTTAATGAAATTCGCTTAAATTATTAACGAGGGTATACAGAGAGCAAACTTTTTCATAACAAGTGTCAAAAATGGAAGAGAGTGTAAAAAAACTTTAAGAAATTGTAATAAAAGCCATTGACAAGATGAAGTCTTTGTGATATACTCTCGTATATTAAATTTACATACATATATAGATAGAGGTGCACTCAGTCAAAAGTACCCCGAGAAATGCCGCCAAGGCACGGGGAAAAGGGGCGGGTGCCGAAGTATGCATCTTTGGCAGGATGCACGCTGGCAAAAGGGATAAGATCTGTTTTGCTGTCGCACACGTTGCGGAGGGCTATCGTGAAAAGTCGGTATACTGATGTTTTGAGATAGCTGTCATCGGCTATCTTTTTTTGTTGTGTGATATAAGGAGAAAATGAAATGAAAAATACAGTATTTACAGGTGCCGCAACGGCAATAATCACACCTCTCAATAAGGACGGAATAGATTACGAGCTTTTCGGAAAGCTTATAGAGTTTCAGATAGAAGGGGGAATCGACGCCATCGTAGCGGTAGGAACTACGGGTGAAGGATCGACCTTAACTGATGAGGAGCATAAGGAAGCAATCAAGTTCTGCGTTGATAAGGTGGGCGGAAGAGTCCCCGTTATTGCGGGAACAGGATCTAACGATATTGCTTACGCCATAGAGCTTACAGAGTATGCATGCTCTGTCGGAGCAGATGCAATGCTTCTCGTAACGCCTTACTATAACAAAGCTACTCAGAAGGGTCTTATCGCATCCTTTGAGGCTGTTGCAAACGCCTCCACAAAGCCCTGCATACTTTACAACGTGCCCGGAAGAACGGGATGCAACCTCCTTCCCGAAACTGTTGCAGTGCTTGCAAAGCACCCAAATATCGTGGGTATCAAGGAGGCATCGGGAAATATATCCCAGATAGCAAAGATAGCAGAGCTCTGCGGCGATGAAATAGACACCTATTCGGGCAACGACAATCAGATCGTTCCCATTATGTCGCTTGGCGGAAAGGGAGTTATCTCTGTTCTTTCAAATCTTGTTCCGAAAGAGACGTCCGATATCTGCCACAAGTATCTTAACGGCGACGCAAAGGGCTCGCTTGAGCTTCAGCTTAAGTATCTTTCACTTGTTGATGCGCTCTTCTGCGAGGTAAACCCCATTCCCGTAAAGGCGGCTATGGCAGCTATGGGATACTGTGAGAACTACTTAAGACTTCCTCTTACACCTATGGAAGCAAAGAATGAAGAAAAGCTTCTTTCGATAATGAAACAGCACGGAATTATCTGATAGGAGAAAGAAATGAAAATAATTGTAAGCGGTCTCTGCGGTTATATGGGCAGAGAGGTGGCAAAGGCTGCGCTTGATTCCTATAAGGGAGCGGTTCTTGTCGGAGGAATAGATTTGAATTCATCGGCAGAGACTCCCGTGCCGTGCGCAAAGGGAATAGAAGATGCAGGAGCTATGTTTTCAAAGGGAAGCGCAGACTGTATTATAGATTTTTCACATCACAGCGCTATAGAAGGGCTTCTTTCTTTTGCGCTGGAGAAGAATATTCCCATCGTAGTTGCGACGACAGGAC
>JAFQWB010000071.1 GCA_017407725.1 Clostridia bacterium
AGCGTGACGGAAGGAGCCCTCGTGACATTAAACTTCCGATAGTTCTATTGTAACGCGCTCTCCCTCAGTCGCTTCGCGACAGCCTTCGGCCCTGGTCGCAAGCACGGCTTGCTTCCCGCTTTGGCTAAAAATATGCCACCGGCATATTTTCTTAACGCGTCGCGCCCACCCGGAGGGAGCCTTTCATAAGTTCACTCCGACAGAAAAACACCACCAAAGAAATTCCTTGGTGGTGTTCGTGTTTTCTCCGCTAAGAATGCAGAGCCGATGGGTGTCTTTTTTTAATTCTTGTTTTGGAAATACTCGTCTTTGAGCATTGAATAGACGATAACGTCCGAAAGCTCTCCCGTATCGAGTCTTTCTCTTGCCTGTCTTATCCTTCCTTCATAGGTGAATCCAAGCTTTTCGATTACTCTTTGGGATTTAAGATTAAAATCAAAATGTGAGACCGAAACTATTTTTGCATCGAGTATTTCAAAGGCATATTCAAGCACCGCCTTTGCCGCCTCGGGCATAATTCCCATTCCGTGATAATCGGCAGAAAGGGAAAATCCAAGCTCGTAAGAAAGACCCTTATCAAGGTTTCTGTAGCAGTCCTTGTGAAGTCCTATCGTTCCGATCATCTTATAATCGTCACGAAGTCTTACCGACCATACCTCGCCCGAGCGGATAAGTGCTCTTAGTGTTCTTTCACTTTCATTAACGCTTCTGTGAGCCGCCCAACCTGCATACGGACCTACCAGAGGGTTTCTTGCGTAGTCATAAAAATCCTCTGCATCCGAAAGCCTCGGATCGTCAAGAACAAGTCTTCTTGTTACAAGAGTTTTCATTCCCTTATAAAGTCACAAGCCGCAAGAGCCGCAGTAGCGCCGTCCGCAATTGCGGTTGCTACCTGTCTTATTCTCTTTGTTCTGCAGTCGCCTGCAACGAAAATACCATTTGCGCCCGTAGTACAAGCTTCATCCGCAACCGCATATCCTCTTGCATCAAGAGTAAGCACCGACGCGAAAGCCTCACAGTCGGGGATAAGTCCTACCGCAAGGAATACTCCGTCAAGAGTTATAACAGATTCCTCGCCGTTTGTCTTTTTGATCTTGATTCCCGTGAGCTTATCTTCTCCGAGATACTCGGTAACAACCGCTCCGAGAATAACCTCTATGTTTTCCTTTGCATATACCTTCTCGGCAAGTCTTCCCTCACCCGTTAAGAAGTCAAGATTCTGAACTACAGTTACCTTTTTTGAAGTTTCCGCAAGAAGGAGAGCCTCCTGGAGCGCAGAGTTTCCGCCTCCGATAACGGCAACCTCCATATCCTTGTAGAAAGCTCCGTCGCATACCGCGCAGAAGGAGATTCCCTCGCCTATAAACTCTTCCTCTCTGTCAAGTCCGAGCTTTCTGTGCTTTGCGCCTGTTGCAATAATTACTGCCTTTGCTTCGTAAGTTGCATCCTCGGTAACCACCTTTTTAACATCACCATCAATTATCTCGGTAACCTCTGCAAGATCAAGCTCTGCGCCCTGCTCAATAGCATGGCTTATAAAGGTATCTGCAAGCTCGTTACCCGATATCTCGGCAAATCCCGGATAGTTTTCAACCTTGGGTGAGAAGGTTATCTGACCGCCGAAAGTGTTCTTTTCAAGAACGAGCACGCTCTTGCCTGCACGTCTTGCATATATTGCCGCAGAAAGTCCCGCAGGACCTGCTCCTATAATAATTATATCGTACATAAAATCCCTCAAATCCGATTTGTGGCATTTCCCTTAACGGAAAATGCCACAATCCCTTTTATAATTATTTTACTGTGTTTAAGAAATCCTTGACACCGGGAACACCCTTGAAGGATACCGCCTCGCCATCCTTGATCACAACGAGTGTGGGAGCCTGCTTAACACCGAATGCATTGCAGAAGTCAACGTTTTCGTTTGCAAGCTTCTTTTCGTATTCGATCTCAGCCTTTGCAAGAAGCTGCTCTGCCACCTTACAGTTGGGGCAGGTTGCGGTCTTAACAAGGTAAATTCCGTCGGGATATGCTACCTTCTTTTCCTCGCATACGCACTTCTCTTCCTCAGGCTTTCTTTCGTTCTTCATCTTGGAGCTCGAGATGTCGTATACCTTTCTCTCCTTGAATTCCTGGCTCTTTCCGTCGTTCCAGTTCTGAACGGGTCTGTAGTAACCTGTAATTCTGCTGTATACCTCTGTCTTCTCTCCGCACTCGGGGCAGGTATACTGCTCGCCTACGAGATAGCCGTGGTTCTTACATACAGAGTATGTGGGAGAAAGTGTGTAGTAAGGAAGCTTATAGTTCTCTGCAACCTTCTTGACAAGTGCTGCAGCCGCCTTCCAATCGGGAAGCTTTTCACCAAGGAACGCATGGAA
>JAFQWB010000072.1 GCA_017407725.1 Clostridia bacterium
AGACAATGCTTTCCATATTCTATATACTTCATTTTTACACTCACTTGTAAATTCTTATTTATCGTTCTGTTTTATCGCCAGTTTCGCATTTGTTTTACAAATGCATCGGGCAAAGCCCATACCCCTATTCTTCGGCATATAATTCGTCATAATACCACCGCATAGGGTTTTCATAAATATATCGCAAATGTTCTTCATAATCCTGACGGTTGCGGATAATATGATCATTGGAACGGTATTGCCATATATTTATGCCGTATTCCTTATTGCAAAATCTTTTGAACGTAGATACGAACCGTGACGGAACGGAGTTCTGCACTGTAGGGACCGGCGTACTCGACGGTCCGTTTTCGGCACCTTTGACCCACAGCATAATATGAATATGATTTGGCATAATCACGTAACTCTCGACCGACAGGTCATCGTAAAAGTCGTTCAATTGATTGATGTATTTATCTGCGATTTGTCCGTATTTTGTCAATTCGATTTGCGGACCGTCGAGGACGCCGGTCCCTACAATGCGCGAAAGGATGCATTGCCTTTCTTTCGTGCATATCGTTAGAAACACAGCTTGATTTCGATTATAGTCCGCACCTTTCAACCGCGTGGTCTTGCGATTTTTCAAATCATCCATAATATCACCCGTTCCATTATATCACAAATCGGCAGAGAAAACAAGTTCTCTGCCGATTTTATGTGTCGCGGACCGTCGTGGACGCCGGTCCCTACAATTTGTAAACATCCTTACGAGAAGAAGCCTAATTCTGTCCTTTTTTTGCTTTATTCTTCGATTTCGTCCGCTGCATCCTTATCCGAGCAGTATCCGTAAAATCTTTCGCCGACAATTGCGACGTATCCGCTATCGCCTTCTTCAATTGAGAGATAGGTTTCTTCGTCTATGCTGTATTCAAAATCCTTACCGTCATCAGATCTGAAATTTATAATAAAATTTTTGTAAGCATGCGGGTGTCTCACAGACGAGTTCATTCCCGAGTAGCATTCCTTGTGGACAACACATCCGTGAATTTCGATTACCTCGGGATCTTTATCGGGATCATCATCCTCATCTTCGTCTTCGACATCATCATCGCTGATGCTTTCATCGATAACCGCTTCTACTTCTTTTTCGATCTGCGCTACACGCTTTGATTTATACGACTGACTGAATACTACGATCAAAACCGCAACAAGAATCGTTATAAAGATAATTGCGTAAGCATCATATCCGATAGCCAATACTGTCATTTTACTTTCCTCCATCTTAAACTTCCGATATTTTATTTAGAATCAAAGCTCTATGAGCTCGTAATCTGTGCTTCCTATGCCGAGTTTTTCGGCACACTCTACCGTATAAATTCCGTTTCTTGACTCGATTCTTTCAATAAGGTGAGCCTTTCCGGGATCCTCCGACCTGTAAACGAGATCAAGGCAAGCCTTATCAAGTGCTACGGGATCGAGCGATGCGAGGCATCCTATATCTGCAATTGCCGGATCCTCGGCGATAGCACAGCAGTCGCAGTCAACCGACATATTGCACATAACGTTTACAAATACCATTTTTCCGTCAAAATAGTCGACTACCGATTTTGCAGCATCCGCCATAGAAGCAAGGAATTTATTATGCTCTGCACTCCAGATCTTCTCTACCTCTCCCGCTCCGTGAATATATGCCTTTCCGTATGAGGATGCAAGGCCTATTGATATATTCTTAAGCGCACCTCCGAAGCCTCCCATCGGGTGACCCTTGAAATGCGAGAAAACGAGCATAGAATCATAGTTATCGATATTCGCTCCGACATAGTTTTCTTTAATGATCTTTCCATTCTCTACGGTGAGCTTCTTATCACCCGCTCCGTCAAGAATATCAACAGGGGCAATATCAGACCATCCGTGCTTTTTCATAGTCTCGATATGCTTGTCGGTCGTGTTTCTTGCTCCCTCATAAGCGGTATTGCACTCAACTATTGTTCCGTTTACCGAGTCTATTATAGGCTTTACAAAGTCGGGTCTTATAAAGTTCTGATTTCCGACCTCACCCGAGTGAAGCTTTACTGCGATTTTACCTTCAAGAGTCTTACCCGTAGCGCTGAGCACCTTAAGTGCTGCATCGGACGAGACCTCTCTTATAAAATAAACCTTTGATTTATCCATAGTTCTTTCTCCGTTCTTTTTGTTTTATTATCCTCCAATCCTTTGATACTTATTCTTCCCCGTCATCCTCAAATCTGTAAACCACCTCGCCCGGAAGGTGATATCCAAGTCTTTCTCTTGCTATCTTGATGATATATTCGTCATCGATCGGCTTTGAAAGCTCGTATTTTATCTCTTCTATTCTGGCAATTATGGCATCTTTTTCCGCTTTGGCATCAAGAAGCTCTTCCTTTTTATCGTTTATCTGTATCTGCAGGGTGATTATAGAAACTATCGCCACACCGATAAGGGCAATACACACTATCCAGACTGCAATATTTATTTTTATTTTCTTTTCCATATAGTTCTCCCGTCCGTTTATCTGTATCCCTTTCCTGTCAATTCTATGATGCTTTCCATCATCCTTTTTGTGAGCCTTGCTCTTTTCTTTTTTACGGCTTTTCTGATAGGTGCGGCTATCGGATAGACAAGCGCCGCGACTATCCTTTTAATAATGAAAATCAATACACCGAAAAGTCCTTCAAGCTTTTTTCTCACAAAGCCCGAAAGAGCTATCCTGTATGAAAGAAAGCCGCAAAAGAGCATTATCAGCGCGAAGATCCTCACTCTACCGTAAGTATAAATAAAAAATATGACCGCCTGCGTGCATCCTGCCGCGACAAGAACAAAGATATCTGTCAAAAACAAATTAAGCCATTTCGTTCTCTTAAAAAGTGCATCTGCAAGTGAATAAGCAAGATCGTATAAAAGAGAATGCGCTATTCCCGATGCGAATGAAACAAGATAAAGCGCGGCTATCCTTTCAAAAGGCAGGGCAAGTGTCATTTTCCCGATCTGAAAAGTCCGCTTTTTTTGGTGTTCTTATCGATGTAAGAAAGCGAGGATATCTTTCCGTCTATCTTGACAACTCCGCTTTTGGCATCCATCTCGTTCATATGAAGTCCTTCACCCTCTATCGAGATCAGCCCTATATCGTGAAGCCCCTTCAAAAGCGCAGAATTTTCATCAAATGCAAGAACGTCGGCAACTCCGCTTATTTCAAGCACTTCTCTTTCTCTTATAAACACGCTGTGCACGTTACTGTTTTTTTCCATATTCACCCTCCTTCTATTCCTTAAGAATATTATATGAGAGGGTGGTATATTAAATTACTGCGATATTACCTCGTACATATCGCTTGCATCTGCCTTGAGCGCATGCTCCTTTATATTGGTAACGCGGATCTTGAGCGCTCTCTGACCGAAATGCACCTCGATCTCATCACCGATCTTTACCTCATACGACGCCTTTACAACTCTTCCGTTAACAGTTACCTTTTCGGTGTCGCAGGCATCGTTTGCTACCGTTCTTCTTTTGATTATTCTTGATATTTTAAGATATTTATCTATTCTCATGATCTGTCATTCTCCGTTTTTTACACGTTCGTTTCTTCTGTCGCAGGCATCGTAAAGTGCCTTCTCTGCATCGATTCCGTATTCCTCGGCAATTGCCGCCGCATTAAAAAGCATCTCTCCGACAAGAGTGTGCATATCCTCTCTCTTATCAGCCTTTCTGAGCTTTTTGGATATCTTCTGCGCTCTCATAAGTGACGGAAGTGCCTTCGACACCGAATCCACCTCGTCGTAAAGCGACTCTCTTTTCTTTGTCCTTGCCTTTATGGCATCCCAATTTTCAAGCACCGCCTCAGAGCTTCCCGCTACCGTATCCGCAAATATGTGCGGATGTCTTACGATAAGCTTTCTGCATATTTCGTCAGCCACGTCATCAAAGGAAAAGGCTCCTCTGTCGCACGCGATCTGTGCGTGAAATACTACCTGCAGCAAAAGATCTCCAAGCTCCTCTCTCATAAGAGCATCGTCCGAGTTATCTATAGCCTCGACTACCTCATAGGTCTCTTCGATGAGATTTTTTCTTATGCTCTCGTGCGTCTGCTCCTTATCCCAAGGGCATCCGTCCTTTGCTCTTAGTATTTTCATTATTTCAAGCAGATCTGCTACCGTATAGCTGTCGCTATCGAATCTCTCTGCCATTTTTGATGCATTTTCGTTCATTTTTTATCTCCGTGTTTTTTTCTTTACAAAAGCAAGCTCTGCCGCAAGATAAAGAGCAAAATATATTACAGCGCACACAGATATTGCGACAAGAGTCGCAAGCCTAGGGTCAAGTGCGCTCATTTTACTGCGTAGCGATACAGCCGCGATTATCGCTATACCCGATGCGCAAAGCGGCTTTAATACTATTCTTATCGGCAAGGCATACGATACCGTATGTGCAAGTGTCAGCGACGATATGAGTGCCGCTGTGAAATAGCACACTGCCGTGCCTATTGCCGCACCGATTATTCCCACCCTTGGTATAAGGGTTACCGACAATACGACCTTTATCAACGAGCCTATGCACACTGCAATTATCGGTATTCTTGACCGTCCGAGTGCCTGATGTATACCCGAGATCACCGAAAAGAGAGCAAGAAAGACAACAGACATCGCAAGTATTCTCAGGGCAGGCGCCGCAGTTTTTACACTTTCCGCACCCGAAAAGATAAGCGAGAGTATCTCTCTCGGAAATGCCGCCATACCGAATGATATTACAAGCGAAATGAATATGGCAGACTCAAGCGCCTTATCTATATTTTTGACCGTATTTTCTCTGTCTCCGACAAGCGCACACTCTCTTATAAGAGGAGAAAAGCTATACACTATCGGTGTTATAAGCACACTCGGCATATTGAATACAGGCAGTGCGAGCGATGAATAGTTTCCGAAAAGCGCATTTGCGCTATCTTCACTTATTCCGTTTGCTCCGAGTAATTTAACAACACTCAGAAGATCTATCACGCCCGAAAGACTCATCGCAAGAGCGCTGAGAGTTATCGGCATTGAAACCGAAAGTATCCTTTTGAAGCTTATGTCGACCGTATCCTTATCGCCGCTCTTTTCCTCTATGAAGGAAAGCTCGCTCACTCTTCCCTTTTTTATAAAAAGATAAAAGAATGCCGCAGCGGTACTAAGTGAAATTCCGAGAATGGCAAATGCCGAGCAAAGTCTTAACGAAAGCCCGAGCCTTCTTGCAAGTAAAAGAAGAGCAAGACCGATAAGGAGCTTACCTGCCGCCTCAATTATCTGCGATACCGAGGTCGGAATCATATCTCCCCTTCCTTGGAAATATCCCCTCATAACACCCACGCCCGAAACAAAAAAGAGCGTAGGCGCAATAAATGCAACAGACACAGCCGCTCCGCTGTTTCCGATAAGATAAGCAAAGGGCCCGGCGAGAAGCACCATAATAAGCGATGCCGCCGCGCCGAGAAGGGTGAAGAGTGCCATCGACCGTCTGAAGGCGAGATATTCAAGCCTTGCAGAGCCGAGTGCTCTTGCCTCGGATATTATAAGCGAGAGAGCTATCGGAAGCCCCGATGCAAGAACCGTGTAAAACACGGTATATACCGTATACGCCGACGTGAAATAGCCCATTCCCGAATCGCCGAGAATATTTGTCAGCGGAATTTTATATACAAGTCCTATTACTTTTACTAAAAATCCTGCTACGGTAAGCGTGAGCGCACCTGCAAAAAGCTCTCTGCCCCTATTTTTCAAAACGTGAGATTCTCTCCTTTGTCAGATATACCTTTTAACGTCGAAAAGTATTCTTTCAATATCCAGAGTTTTGAATTCTCCGTTTTCATAAAGTATTTTTCCGTCGCACATTGTGAGAGCAACATCTCTTGCCGATGCAGAGAAAACTATAGTCTGCTCAGCATCTCTCGACGGTGTGTTTTCTATATTTGCGGTATCAACAAGTATTATATCAGCCTTGTATCCGACCTCGATAAGTCCCGAATCTTCTCTTCCCTGCGAGAGCGCACCCATTCTTGTCGCCGAATTTATAACGTCCGACGCCTTTACTCTGTCGGCGCTTTCTGTTGTTCCCTTTGCGAGAAGTGCGGCAAAGTTCATCTCCTTAAAGATGTCCTGGCTGTTATTTGATGCCGCTCCATCACTTCCGAGTGAGATTCTGAAGCCTCTTTCAAGAAGATCGGCATAAGGCATTATTCCGCTTGCAAGCTTAAGGTTGCTTACGGGGTTGTGTGCGATATACACATCCTTGCCGGCAAGTATTTCCTTATCTACATCGCTAAGATGCACGCAGTGAGCAAGAGTTACGGGAAGATCGAAATATCCGCACATATCAAAAAACTGCGTCTGTGTCATATTTCTCTTTGCTATGCATTTTTCAGCTTCGGATCTGCTTTCCGAAAGGTGAGTCTGCAGTCGGACGTTCTTTTCCTTCGCCGCCTCAACTACCTCTCTTACAAATCTTTCTCTTGCCGTATACTCAGCGTGAACCGCAAAATCTATTTTTATTCTTCCGTTATCTCTGCCGTGATAGCGATCGTAGGTTCTGAGTGCCTCCTCAAATCTGAAATCGCCCTTTACAGAAGCGTTATCGTCAAAAGCAACGAGTCCTCTTGAAACGTTTGCCTTCATTCCCGATACGAGCGCGACCTCTGCCGTGCTTTCGGAGAACATATACATATCTGAGAATGATATTATTCCCGACTTTATCATCTCTGCCGCTCCGAGGAAGGCTGATGCCTTTGCCATATCGCTGTCCATTTTATCCTCTGCGGGGAGAATGACGTCATCAAGCCACTTCATTAAGGGAAGATCTCCACCCATTCCTCTGAACGCTGTCATTGCGATATGCGAATGTGTATTGTAAAGACCGCTCATAAGTATTTTTCCCGAGCAGTTTACTATTCTGTCTGCGCTTTCATCGGGTTTATCCTTACCGATATAAGTGATCTTATCTCCGTCTGTAAGAAGATATACCTCTCTGTTATCAAGAAGCCTTGCTTTTTCGAATAAAATCTTCATTTATTTTTTCCTTTAGAGTTATATAAATTCCTTGAACACCGAGCCCTCGGGAACAAGATCCTCCGAGAGTGCGGGGACGTCGTAGTATTTCTTGATAAGCATCTCTATCTCGGAATAATTCTCGTCCTGTGCACTCACACTGAGCAGAAGCGCAACAAGTCTTTCCTTGATAACGCAGGGCTCGTATGCGAGAGTGGAATCAAGAATGATATCCGCATTATGCTTATTGGGAAATATATGTATCTCCTCGTTTTCACGAACTCCCTTCCAGAGCTTAAGTGTAAACGACGGATCTGTATTTCTGTAAAGGCTATCCCTTACTATTCTTCTTGAAAGCCTTATATCCTGCGGTCTGAAAAGCTCCGCTCCGATCTTTATCTTGCTTTCGGGAGATATGAAAACTGTCAAGTGCGGTATATCCTTGATTATCTCATAAAACTCATCGTAAAGAGCCTGTATTCCTTCAAAGAGGAAAAGATCGACTTCATCGGGACAGACTCTCTCGTGCTTATCGGCTCTTCCGATCTTGAAATCGAAGATAGGGAGATCTACCGTCTGTCTATTAACTATCTTATCGAAGCATTCCTTAAGATATGCAAAATTGATGGTAGATGGAGAGTCAAAATCTATTTTTCCTCCCTTTGTGCGCGATCTTTCAACAAGAATATCTCTGTCATAATAGAAATTATCTATCGATACCACGTATATTCTCTTGCCTGCCGCCTCGAAATGCTCTGTAAGCTTATTCGATGCCGTAGTCTTTCCCGAGCAGGAGGGTCCCGACAATGCGGCTATTCTCACGCCTGAGTCGAGCAGTCTTTTTGCGCAAAGTCTTAACTGCTCTTCAAAATGCTTTTCGGATGCACTTATAAGTGCGAGTGCTCCGCTTTCTTTTTCAAATGTGTAGTCTAAGCTTAAAGTCTTCATAGTAACCTATCCTTTCCGCAACGCACGAAAGATAGGGCTATGCCCTTATTTGCCGTAGTTCTTGGACATAAATGCTCTTATCTTGGCAACGTACTGCTCGACAACGTTTTCCTTGGTCATGCTCAGATATTCGTAAGGATATTTGGGCATAAACACTCTTTCTATAGTAGGAACAGCACGGTTAACAAGCTTTGTAACAGAGCCTGCTCCAACGGCAAATATGTGCGTTACCTCCTCCATAATATAAATATTATAGAGTCCTTCGGCACCCGGAAGCGCAAATCCTACGTTCTCAAGGTTGCCGACCGTGTTTTTCTGGCGATAGATGTAATAGGGTATATATCCGGCGATCTTCGATTTCATCTGAGAGTATTCAACGCTCTTGAACGCCTCTCCGCCCGTTATCGAATAAAGCTCGGGCGCAATACCCGCAAGCTCTGCCGCCTTTTTGATGCTGAATGAATGTATCGTTATATTTTCGGGACGAAGCTTAAGTATTGAATCCACACTCTTTGAGAAGGATTTATAGCTGTCGCCCGGAAGTCCTGCAATGAGGTCGGTGTTGATATATTTAACTCCTGCCTCTCTTGCAAGGTCAAATGCTTTATAAAAGTCCTCTACCGTATGCTTTCTTCCGATTCTTTCAAGAACCTCATCGTTAAGCGTCTGCGGATTGATGCTCACTCTTGTAACTCCGCGATTTACGGCGAGTGTGAGCTTTTCGGCAGTAACTGTATCGGGTCTTCCCGCTTCAAGAGTAAACTCCGAGAGGGTGGACACATCAATATGCTCATCGATCTTATCAAAGATAAGAGAAAGCTGCTCTGCCGTGAGTGTCGTGGGTGTTCCTCCGCCTATATATACAGTCTTAAGCTTAAGTCCGTATTCCTTTATGAGTCCGAATACCATCTCAAGATCCTCAAGAAGTCTTACGAGGTAGTCGGGTATCATTGAAAGAAGTCTTTTTGTAGAGAAGGACACGAACGAGCAGTAAGCGCATCTTGTGGGGCAGAAGGGGATCGAAATATAGAGTGAGCACTCATCGGGCTCAACTCCCGCAATTATTCTCTCCTCATTTGCCGAAACCGCAGTTAAAAGAGATGCCTTCTTGGGATTTAAGAAATACTCGTTTCTGAGTGTTTTTCTTACCTGCGCTTCGCTCATTCCCGATCTTAAAAGCTCGCCCGATATTTTTGCAGGACGGATTCCCGTAAGTATTCCCCATGCGGGTGTATACTCGGTATACTGCTCCCCCGCCTCAAAGACAGCCTTTCCTACAGCTATCTTCATTGCTCTTTCGTACGAGATCCTTGAGCTTATTGCCTGCGAGTGAGTTCCGAAGGTCGTGACCTCGCCGACAGTTACCGTCACGTACGCGTTTATATGATCGTCCTCTCTCTCTGTTTTCACAAAAACGACCGGTGTATCGTCGGTTATCTCCTCATCCACTCTGAATTTGGAGCCGGGGAAAAATATAAGGCAGAGGGTCTGCACGTAATATTCGCTGATTTCCGATTCAAGTATAAGTTTCATTCCTTGGTTTTGCCTTTCAAACTACCGTCTTATTTTTTTAACTTCTCGGAGTCCATAACTATGGTCACGGGTCCGTCATTGATGAATTCGCACACCATATGTGCTCCGAAAACTCCTCTTCCGACCTTCTTTGACATCTCGCCTTCAAGCTTTTCGCAAAAATACTCGTAAAGCTTATTCGCCTTATCGGGAGATGCCGCCGCAAAAAAGTCGGGTCTGTTTCCGTGACTGTAGTTTGCAAGCAGGGTGAACTGCGAAATAACGAGCGCCTCTCCGTCAATATCCATGACCGAAAGGTTCATTTTATCGTTTTCATCTCTGAAAATTCTGTGCTTTGCTATCTTTTTCGAAAGAAGCTCTGCATCGGTTTCGGTATCGTTTTCGGCAACTCCGAGAAGGATCGCAAGACCCTCTCCGCAGCTTCCGACAACCTCACCATCAACCGTTACCGATGCTCTTTTTACTCTTTGTAATACTGCTATCATAAACTTCCTTAAAGTGTTCCTCGTCTTACCTCGTATACGTGATCAACCGAGGTAAGCTTTGTCATTATCTGTCTGAAATGCTCTATGTTTTTACATCCGACGACCATATTGATAAGCATATCGTCGCCCTTTTGCTTGGTGCTTATATTATGCAGATCTACGTTCTGATCGGCAAGTGCAAGCGTAACGTTTGCAAGAAGAGTAAGGCTGTTTTCGGCAAGCACGACGATCGATGCCTCGAACATTGCTCCCGCATCCTTCTTCATAGCGTTTATGCCGCTTTCCCACTTGGCAGAAACAAAGCTGTCTCTGTTTTCGGCTATCTGCGAGCTTGCAACCGCATTCGGACAGTCTGAT
>JAFQWB010000073.1 GCA_017407725.1 Clostridia bacterium
ATGCCCATAGCTCCTCAAGATTTCCGAATCTGTAGCCCATATCGGTAAGAGTCACAATAAGCTTATCCATTATCGCGGCGTTTGTCGCCGAGGTGGGATGAAGCAGCATTATCTCACCGTTATGAAGATTTGCCAGTATCTTTTCAAGAGCCGCCTCGGGCGAGGGCTGAGAATTATTATCCCAGTCGGCATAGGCAAACGACCAGAAGACCGTTTTGTATCCGAGCTTATTTGCAAACTCAAGATTTTCTCTTGAAAATCTTCCCTCGGGCGGTCTGTATATCTTTGCCATATCGCATCCCGTCAGCTCTGCATAGGCATACTCAAGTCTCTTTAACTCATCGCTGAAGCTTTTTATATCGTGAATTTTCGTCATATTCTTATGAGTTGCCGTATGATTGCAGACAAGATGTCCCTTATCGTTCATTCTTTTGACAAGCTCGGGCGCTCTCTTTATAAGATTTTCAAGCACAAAGAAGGCTCCCGTAACTCCTCTTGCATCAAGGACGTCGAGAATCTTTTCAACGTTTCCGTTTTCGTATCCCGCATCGAAGGTAAGATAGACGACCTTATCGTCTCCTGCCCTTTTATCTGCGTAATATCCGCCGTAATCGCTTATAAATTCAAATTCCTTATCAATGATCGGCGTCTTATGCTCGGAATTTCTCTTAACGTAGAAGCTATACTCTCCCGATGCCGCAAAAGAAGAAAAACATGAATAAAAGATCATAAAAAGCGCAATTATCAGTGTAGTGGCTTTTTTCATTTTGATAATCCTTTTCTTTCTTTTCTCCGGGCGTTTTTGCCGCCCATATAAGTTTTTGTCCGCACGGCATCTTTATGCCTTGTATTTTGTGGATAATTCGCCAAAGAAAAACCCTCGGCAGATTTTGCCGAGGGTCATATAAGTAAAATTATCTTGCCGTCTTAACTATCTCGATTGCATCGCTGTTATAGTATTTGAGTGCTCTGAGTGACTGCTCTGTCGCCTCAAAGAAAATAACCGTATCGCTTTCTTCTATTCTTGCAAAATAAAGATCGCCTGCCTTCATGGATGATGCACACATTATTACGTTTGCACCCTTTGACACGTAGGAATCAGCCTCTGATCTGTGTGCCGAATAAGGAACAATTGCCTTCATATCTCTTATTTTTACAGAGAAAAGAGTTTTTTCATATCGCGCACCGTAATGAAGCGTACCCGTCATTGCCGCTCCTTCTATTTCGTAGTGGTAGCTCTGCGAGAAAAAGGGCCACGTAAAGAAAACGAGTATCCATATAATAAGGGGAGAGAGCGCACCCGCCGTCATTATAAGTACGAAGCCTATTCCCTTTACAACAGCGTTTACAGCCATAGCAGCCGATATCATAAGCACGGGAAAAAGCGCATATACGAGTATCGATATAAGTCTTGCCGTCTTATATTTTCCTTCCTTTGCCCTTGCAACCGAATACTCGGCATAATTTGCCGCGCCGAAGCTGTCGTCTGATTTTGCAATTATGTCACCGCGTTTTTTTTTGGAAACCTTTATGACACCAATCATCTTGTTTTCCGCATGAAAATTTCTTTTGTTCATTACATCCTCCGTATCGACACGTTCGTTTCCTATATTATACAACACACAAGTGCAAAAAATCAATACGTTTCGGTAAATAATATTTTTTATCTCACATGCCTGTTTTTGTCAAATTGCACATTAAAAAACTCTTCTTTTGTAAAATAATGTCAGTTTTATTGTGCATTTCACCAAAAAAAATATATATTTGTAAAAGCTATTTACAAGACTCGGAAAATTTGATAAAATTGATATGTAAAAAAATTACACGGAGGAATAAGACTATGACCAAGAAGGAACTTATTGCAGTTGCTGCAAAGAATGCAGGAATTTCACAGAAGGCAGCGGCAGCTGTTGTTGATGACATTTTTAACTCTATCGCAAATGAACTCACATCGGGACAGGACGTTACTCTCACAGGCTTCGGCTCATTCAAGGTAAAGACACGTGCCGCAAGAAGCGGACGTAACCCCAGAACAAAGGAAACCGTAGAAATTCCCGAGTCCAAGGTTATCGTTTTCAAGCCCAGCACAACTCTCAAGGACAGCGTTAACAAGTAATTTCCCAAAAATCACGTTGGAGAATGTATGAAGATATTTCAAAAAAGACCGCTCGTTTTATTTATCTCGGTCTATTTTGCGTTACTGATTACGTTCAGTGAATTCATCAAAAAAGAAGTGACCGTCGGCATTTTTGTGTCGGCGGTTATCTTTGTTTGTCTTCTTGCGGTGTTTATTATCCTCGCTCTTCTTAAAAAAAGAAAGCATGCCGCGAATTTTTTCACGGCAACCCTTCTTTCGCTCTCTGTTCTTTTATCTCTTTACCACTCATATACGGTAACAGACGGCACTTACAAAAAGTATACGGAGAATTATCCCGACGAGTGCGAGCTTAATATGACCGTTACGGATGCCTCGTACTATGAAGGCTATCACGTATACACCGCTCAGACAGAGTCTGACAGTCTTTTTGAAAAAGGTGTGAAATGCAGGATCACAGACACCTATCTTCTTTCAATTTCGGAAGGCGACAAAATACGTGTCAAGGGTGTTTTCTCTCCCATAGAATATGCTTCCTGCTACGACTACGGATTTTCGGAAAGGCTATATCTTTCCTTCGATTACGATCCCGAGGTATCAGAAATAGAGATAACGGGCAAAAGCGAGTTTATCTCCTTTCTTTCGGGCGTTACCGAATACGTAAAGATCACCTGCCTTTCTTTTCTTGATAAAGATTCGGCTTCTCTTTCATACGCGCTTCTCAGCGCCGACCGCACTCTTATAAGCGATACTGTCAAAAACGGATTTTCGATTCTCGGAGTCTCTCATCTTCTCGCGGTATCGGGTCTTCACGTCAGTGTGGTTGCAGCCATTATCCTTTTCTTTGCCGACAAGCTGCGGATAAATTCGCTCATTAAAAGCATTCTGATGTTAGTGACGCTGGGATTTTTCGCTCTTATCTGCGGACTTTCCGCATCGGTCATGAGAGCTCTCGGTATGCTTGTTATATTCAGAATATCTATGCACTCGGGCAGAAAATACGATCCGATAACTTCGCTTTTCGCGTCGGTTTTCATTATCGTTTTCATATCTCCCGTTTCGGCATTCGATATTTCGCTTATTCTTTCCTTCTGCTCGGTGCTCGGCATTCTTTTGCTCGGCGCACCCGTATCAAGCTCTCTTTCGTTCAGGATAAGAAAAGCCCTTCCCGCTCACCCTGCCGTCGCATCTGTCGCGTCATTTATTCTTTCCTCGGTATTTATCTCTCTTTCGGCTGTATTTGCTTCACTCATTCCTTCCTTTTTCTTTTTCGGCTACGTATCGCCTCTATCCTTCATATCAAACCTTATATTCATCCCGATAACCGAGGTCATTCTCTTTCTTTCGATGATCCTTTTGGCACTTTCGTTCTTGCCCGTGCTTCCCATAGCGATTGGCGGTCTTATATCTCTTATATCGGACCCGCTTTTCGTAGCTGCAGAGATTTTTTCGGACAAGCAATATCTGCTGATCAGCTTAAGATCTCATCTTGCTTTTGTATTTATCATCATAGCGACGCTCATAACGCTTATTCTCGTGCCGCGAGTAAAGAAGCTTTCGCTTCGCTCGTTTATCCCCGCCCTTTGTCTTTTCATAATTCTCGGAATACTCTCGCCGATCGAAGCAAGAAGACTTGATTTGCGAAAGAGCATTTCGCTTCTCTATACAGAAGACGCGTCGGTCATTCTTATAACCGAGGGACAAAGCTCCGCGCTTATTATTCTTGATTCCGACACAGAATCACTGAGGCTCGCTTTGGAAAACCTCCGCTCGGAGCCTCTTGATATAAACGCCGCCATGCTTCTTTCGGACTCTTCGAAAAGTATAAGCTCGCTTGTCTATATCATAAGAACTCGGCAAAGCTCTCTTGATCTTGTGGCTTTGCCTTCCGCAGACCAAGACAGACTATCGTCTGTGGCCGATTATCTTGATACCGAAAGCAAGGCAGAACTTTTCACGCATATTTCGCCCTCGATAAGCTTCGGATCGTTTGAAATAGAGACTGTTTCAAGAAAAAGCGATGATAACAAAGCCTATTCTCCGCTTGTTGTCATAACCGTTTCCGAAAAGAAAATACTTATTGCAAGCGGTGACGCTCTTCGCATTCCCTCTCTTCTCGAATACACCGAATATCTTGATTGCGACTCTGTCATAATTCTTGACTCTGCACGACTCCCGTTTAACAAAGAGAATACCGTGTATGCTGAAAAAAAGGACTATTTTGTCTCGGTTTTTGAAAAAAACGAGAAATAAAAACACAAAAACCGAGAATACTAAAATGCAAGACCGACGGGTCTTGCATTTTTTTCGGAGGTAGAGAGTCTGTGGGAAGAAAAAGGATTATACCAAGCACAAAAAAGGATAGTGCAAAAAGGATACTTAAAGGAAAAAACGGCTATTTCGAAAGAGAGGGCTTTCACTGCACCTACCCTTTCGGAAATATTCCAAATCGCACGATAAAAGGAAAAACGCTTTTACTTTATCTTGAAGGCTCGTCGCTCGGGCATACCGTTTTCTTTGGTGCAGCAAGCGAAAAGCATCACATGAAGGAGGAGCTTTATCTAAGGCGCGGCGGAAAAAGAATAAATCTTCTCAAGTCGTGCTCGTCGGTCATATTAAGACCGGACAGAAGCATTTATATCTGCTCTGCTAGCGGCAAAGATATGCGTGTGTCGGTATTTCCCGACCCCGTGCTTCCCGTCAAGGTAATCAGAATAAACAGTCACTCTGAAAAGGAACGCTTTTCTTATCTGATCGAGCCTCCCAAGGGCTACGTAAAGCTTCCGCTCAAGAACGGATACTGCATGATCTCCCCTTTTTCAGAAAGCGCTTATTTCGTGATCGAAATAAACTCGGAAAACTCCGCCACCTTTCTTTTCGGCAGATACCCGCGTAAAAACCCAAGACTCATTGCCTACAGTCAGAAAAAATATAAAAGCGAGATGCCCGACGAGTGCTACTGTATCGAAAGGGATCTTTTTCCCTTCAGATGCATCATCCCCGACAAAAAAACGCAGATAATGATAAATTCCTATCTGCCGAGGATCACCCTCTCGCAGTTAAGCGGAAAGGCAGCACTCGATAATTTAAGATATACCCTTGCCCTTTACTGCTCGCTTTTTTACGACAAAAGGCTTTGCAAAAGAAGGCTGTTCTCACTTGCCTTTAACAGACTTGAGCCCGACAGCGATCCCCTTTCTCTTCCCTTTCTTCTTGCATCCTACGTGTTTATGACAGATGACTATGCCATCACGCTTGAGGCGGTGCCATACAAAAATGGCGGCACTCCCGAAAGCCTTTATTATCACGCCTACCGATCGCTTACCGAAAAAAGCGAAAGAATATATTCCTCCCCCTTGTTTTTTATGAAGGAGCGCATCTTCAGGCTTTTTTCGGATCTTTCAAGAGCTGTCGGATCTGAAAAGGAGATTCACCGTCTTTCACTTGTTCTTGACTCTCTTGACGAGGGCGAAGGAGCTCTGTGCGACCCGCTTTTAAGAGAAGCTTCATACTATGAAGGGGTGCTTTCCCTTCTTTCGGAAAAGCTTTGCGAAAAGGATGCTCCGATAATTCTTTTCGGGATAATAGACGGTATTTTCAAGGTAAGAATATCTCCGAGCAAGGGCGCAGTATCATCTTTTGATGCCCCTTTGTTTTCGGAATTTTGCTCCGATGACAAAAAATATCGAAGCGATGGTTGCTTACCGTATTGAAAAAGCAAAAAAAATGTGATATAATAGGTGAATAATACCAATTATCACACGAAAGGAACACGATATGATATCACTGTCCTCTTCCAGACTTGCCTTCCCCGGTCTTGGAATTGATGAATTCACCCTTGACAAGGTTGCCTTCACTATTTTCGGCAGGGACGTGGCATGGTACGGTGTAATAATCACCACGGGAATAATTCTCGCTTTTCTTTACGTTTATTTAAGAACCAAAAAGGACGGTCTTTTATTTGACGACCTTATAGACATAGCCTTCTTTACGGTCATTCCCGCTATAGTCTGCGCAAGACTTTATTACGTCATATTCTATGAGCTTGAGCACCCGGGATCATACCCCGACGTTCATTCGGTAATCGCAGTATGGAACGGCGGACTTGCAATCTACGGCGCTATTATCGGAGGTGCTGTATCCGCTTACCTCGTCCTTAAAAAGAAAAAGGTACGTATTGCCAAATTCTTCGACGCTCTTGCTCCCGCCGTTATGATCGGTCAGATAATAGGCAGATGGGGTAATTTTGTAAACTCCGAGGCTTACGGCTCTGAAACCACCCTTCCCTGGAGAATGGGAGTTATGGAGTACGGTCAGATGATATACGTTCACCCTACGTTTATATATGAATCGCTCTGGAATCTTGTCGGATTCATTCTTATAAATGTTTTCGCAAAGAAAAAGAAGTATGACGGTCAGCTCTTCTTCGCTTATATTTCATGGTACGGATTCGGAAGAATGCTCATAGAGGGTCTTCGCACCGACAGTCTTATGATAGGCTCAAGCGGAATAAGAGTTTCTCAGCTTATAGGCTTCTGCTGCTTCATTATAGGACTTTTCTTCTTCATATATTTTGCCGTAAAGCTCAGAAACAAGCCTATCGCACAGTGCATTTACACAGAAAGCTCGCCCTACTACAAAGCTCCCTATACAGAAACCGAGTCTTCTGAAAAGTCAGAAGAAGCTGAAGACAACACCGACGGCAAGACAGACGGTGATATCGGGACGGAGGATGATAAAAATGTATAAAATTCTCGACGGTAAGGAAACTGCAAAGCTTTTAAGAGCGGAGTTTGCAAACAGAGTCTCGGAGCTTAAAGAAAAGCACGGCAGAGCTCCCGGTCTTGCCGTAATTATCGTGGGAGAAGATCCCGCATCCAAGGTATACGTCAGAAACAAAAAGCTCGGATGTGACGAGGTGGGATTTAGTTCAAGAGTTTACGAGCTTGATAACGATACACCCGAGGATAAGCTTCTCACTCTTATTGACAAGCTTAACCGCGATGATGAAATTGACGGAATTCTCGTTCAGCTTCCCCTTCCAAAGCAGATAGACCCCGACAAGGTCATTGCCGCCATATCTCCCGAAAAGGACGTTGACGCCTTCTCGGAGGTAAACGTCGGAAAGATAATGATAGGCGACTACACCTTTGCCCCCTGCACACCCTCGGGCATTATGGCTCTTCTTGATAGGTACGGCATTTCGCCAAGCGGAAAGAACTGTGTGGTCATAGGCCGAAGCAATATAGTCGGAAAGCCGATGGCAATGCTCCTTCTTCACGCCAACGGAACCGTCACGATATGCCACTCAAGGACAAACGATCTTGCGGCAATAACCAAAAATGCGGATATTCTCGTTGCGGCTGTCGGTAAGGCGAATTTCGTTACAGCCGATATGGTCAAAAAGGGCGCGGTAGTAATTGACGTCGGCATGAACAGAAACGCTGACGGAAAGCTTTGCGGAGACGTTGCATTTGAAGAGGTTGCTCCTCTCTGCTCCTACATTACTCCCGTTCCGGGCGGCGTAGGACCTATGACGATAACGATGCTTCTTAAGAACACTCTTGCAGCATTCGAAAAGAAACTGTAAAAATGATAAAAGACCCGTGATCACGGGTCTTTTGTTTTTTAAATTATAAATAATAATGTAAAATTTTATTAAGCAAATGTAAACAATTAAGCCAGATGTTGACAAAATATGCAAAGAGTGATAAACTGTATTCTGTAGCAGAGTCTACTCTGCGAGTTAAATTAACATTGGAGGCTTTATTATGGATTTAATACAGATTGCAAATTATGCAGTCATAGCCATTCTTGCTCTGAGCGGATTCTGGATACTTGTCGGATTCCTTCTCGGACTTTGGAGAGGAACAGCCAAGTCTGCCATCAGATCGGGAACAGTAATTTTAAGCGCACTTGAAGCGTTTTTACTTACCACTCCTATAGTCGCTTGGGCGGCAAACAGCTACGGAGATGATCTTGTTGCTATTGTAAAGAACGTTATTGCTTCATCAGATCCCTCTACGGCATCTCTTATAGATGAAGCTATGACGGTAAGCCCCACTCTTGCAGAGCTTATTGTAAAGCTCCCCGTGGCGCTTCTTACTCCTATCATCTTCCTTTCCTTCTTCTGGCTTCTTTCGTGCATCAACTTCATTATCTACAAGATAATTGCTGCTATCGTACTCAAGAAGGGCGCTAAGAAAACAGGTACCTCAAGACTTATCGGCGGTGCTATCGGTGCAGTTGCCTCGGTTCTTGTCGTATTCGTAATTCTCTTCCCCATTCTCGGATACGTTGGCACCGCAAACGATGTTCTTCATGAGATCAACGCTATAAATGCAGAGAGCGGAAACACCGACGAGAGCATGGTTTCTATCGAAGAGGAGCTTCTTTCTCCCTTCTGCAACCAGAAGCTCATAAAGACCGTTTCAGATCTCGGTGAAAAGCCCTTCAACATGCTTCTCAGCTTCAAGATAAACGGAGAAAAGGTTGATCTTGAAAACGAGATCTCCTACATCTTCGCAACAGTTGATACCGTAGGCGCATTCGGCTCCGATCTTTCCTCTTACGGAACAGAGCAGTCCGAGGCTATCAGAGATATTGCAGACAACATCGATTCTTCCGTTTTAGTTCCCACGATCCTCTGTGAGATCATTCCCTCTGCGGCAAGCAAGTGGAACAACGGCGAGGACTTCTTTGGAATTGCTCCCATCGCAAACAGCCTTCCCGAGGACCTTTCCCCCATTGTTACAGATCTTCTTGTAATATTTGAAAATCTTGACAGAGCAGGTCTCAAGGCAGACCTTTCCACAATAGCAGACCTTTTTGAGGTTCTTGCAGAAAACGGAGCTTTCACCGTTCTTGCAAACAAAGCAGATACAAACAGCCTTATGGAGCTCTTCTCAAAGGAAGGCTTCTTATCCGAGCTCCTTGCCGCACTTAACGATAACGAGCACTTCAAGCCTGTTCTCAGAGGTGTAACAAACCTCGGAATCAAGGCGGTAGGTCAGGCACTCGGTCTTCCCGAGAACGACGAAGCGGTTTACAACGACATTATGGCTGACATCGCAGACCTTATCAACGTATCAATGGAATGCGAAACAGCTGATGAAAAGCTTGCAGTTATGTCCGACAAGCTCGAGAATGTATTTGATGAATACGGAATTGACGTAACCCCCGAAGAGATCGATATAATTTCCGAATGTATAATAAACGACTTCGGCGGAATTGAGAATATCACGTCCGAGGACGTTATGAACTACTTCGGCGAAGTAGATACAAGCACTCTTCCCTCCGACCTTCAGGTCAACAACGACGAGCCTGCAAAGGACTCCGACACAGAAGCAAGAGTTACTCTTTCCGCACTCAGCGCAGAGCTTCTCAAGACAATTTCGGCAGCTGCAAAGCTCACCGGAGTTGAAAACTTCGAGCATTCCAAGGCTACAATTGAGCAGATGCTCATTACCGAAGAAGCAATGGAGAATCTCACGACAGAAGAGATCATTGAAGACGGTCAGCACATTGCAGAGGCTATTACGGAAATAAACACATTCTATAAGTCTCTTGAAGAGTCTAGCGACATAACCGGAATGGACAAGATCGCGGCACTTGACTTAACAGCCCTTTCAAATGCAGTTCAGTCTCTCAACAGCACAACACTTCTCGGAAACGTGTCGGCTCCCCTCGTTTCGGGCGCACTTGAGAGCATGGATCTCGGACTTTCGGGTAAGACACTTGAAATTCTTACCGAGGGTATCGCAAACGACAAGAAGGGCGGCGAGAAGGAAGGCTATACAGCTAACATCCTTTCATCCATGACAGTTATGACAGAGCTTGTTGCAAAGCTTTCCGACACCACACTTTCAAAGGATGAGCTTGAAGCAACCGTAAAGAAGCTCTTCGAGAACATCACACCCGACACGGCAACACTCGTAGGCTCGGCAGTAACACCCGGATTCATAAAGAAGAACGTTTCCGGTCTTGGCGATGACAATGCGTCAAAGCTCAGCACAGTGCTTTCAACTCTCTTCAATAACATGGCATCCGAAACCGAAATGTCCGACGAAGAGTACAGAAAGGAAGCAGGCGCTATAAGTATTCTTCTTTCTCTCGGACTCAAGGTTGACAAGAATAATACGTCCGACCTTCTCAACACAGTTGACGAAAACGGCAACGTTATCAAGGAAGGAACACTCGGTGTTGATGCAGATTACATCATTGATACCGTTCTCGGATCAAAGATCGCATCCAAGACGATAATCGACAGCGCAAAGACACTCGGCTTTGACCCCTTCGGTGCAGGCAAGAGCCTCAGCGAAGCAAACAAGGAAGCTATATGCAATGCTATCAACGCAAAGCTCGCGGAAGAGTCCTTCAGCGAGACCGATAAAGAGGTTGCTGAGTCCATCTGCTCTATAATTGGTGCAAATGTAACAATCGAAAACGGCAAAGCAACACTTATAGACTAAAAAAGCAACAAACTTTACCAAAAGCGCATAAAAAAACGGGAACTTGTCAAAAAACCACTTGACAAGTTCCTTTTTTTGTTATATAATGTATGATGCCGCTTGATATGTGGGTTTATAAAGGATTTATCCTACCTACATCAGCGAGTTTGCGTAAATACGCATCAGAAAGTGAGGTGCTTTTCGTGTACGCTATTATTGAAACGGGCGGAAAGCAGTATAAGGTAAGCGAAGGCGATATCGTCTTCATCGAAAAACTCGAAGCTGCAGAAGGCGAAACTTACACATTTGATAAGGTTCTCGTTGTTTCCGGCGATGAAACTGTTTTCGGTTCTCCTTACGTTGAGGGCGCTAACGTAACTGCAACTGTTGTTAAGAACGGCAAGAGCAAGAAGATCTACGTTATGACCTACAAGGCAAAGAAGAATGAAAAGAGAAAGCTCGGTCACAGACAGCCTTATACAAAGGTTCAGATTCAGGCTATCTCCCGCTAATGACCAAGTTCATCTTTTACAAGTGCGACGGTGTTTATTTCGGCTTTCGTGAGGTCGGTCACACAGGCTACGGTGAAGAGGGCGACGACGTTCTCTGTGCCGCTCTGTCATCGATGACGATGCTTCTTATCAACACTATTGAGGTCGCATACGAGTCAAGTGTCGATTACAGAATCGACGAGGATAGCGCTGACATAACCTTCAAGGCTTATGGCGCGCTCAGTGAATTCGAGAAGGACGAAAAGAAAAGATACGCCGTATCAGGACTTATTTACGGCTTCTATCTTCAGATAAAGGACCTTGTCGAAGAGTACTACGACTATATCGAAGTTTCCGAAATAGAAGAGTAGTACAAAAAATCTTTTACGGAGGTGTGCTAAATGTTAAGAATCAGTTTACAGTTTTTCGCTCATAAAAAGGGTGTTGGTTCTACCAAGAACGGCAGAGACAGTGAGTCTAAGCGCCTTGGTGTAAAGAGAGCTGACGGACAGACTGTTACAGCAGGAAGCATAATTGTAAGACAGAGAGGAACACATATCCATCCCGGCAACAACGTTGGCCGTGGCTCTGACGATACACTTTTTGCTCTTGTTAACGGAAAAGTAAAGTTCGAGCATCTTACACGCGACAGAAAGTGCGTAAGTGTTTATCCCGAGAACTAATTGTAGCTAAAAAAAACGGTGTCAATGACACCGTTTTTTGTTTTAAATAAAATTTTGTTTTCTTTATTCCTTAGTGCATGGGCTTAAAGGATGCACAGTCTGTGCACTTTGTCTCTGTGGGATTCTGCTCGTGTGTTACTACAGAAATTTCAGAGAGTGTGCAATAGTTCTGGTCCTTGCAATGATAAGCGCACTTCTCTACGCTGCATCTTATACACTTGTTTACGTTACTGCTGCAATTCTTGTCCATAAAAAAAACTCCGTATATAAATATATTACCGTATGCGCGGCAAATATATTATATACGGATTTTATTTAATCTATTCAGGAATAAAGATAAGAAAGAATTATAAATGCGGTCTCAAGAAGAAATGCGATCGGCACAAGAGTCAGGAACTTCACGTGCTTTGTCTTGTGTCTGAAGGCAACCATTCCGAAGAGCGCACCGTATGCGCCGAAAAGATAAGCAACACCCACAAGCACCGCCTCAGGTATTCTGTAGGCGTGTCTTTTTGCCTTGAGCTTGTCTATTCCGTAGAGAAGAAGCGAGGTAAGGTTCATCGCAATTATGAATATCACGACCTCAACCGAATACTCCCTTATAAAGGAGCCGCAATATGAAAATACAGCCGCCATTTTTGCTCTCCGTTAAATAATAAATCCTATCTTCTTGTACACCTTACGAAGTGTCTTATATGCGATACGGGACGCATTTTCAGCCCCCTGCTTCATTATTTCCTCAAGGTATGCCTTGTCAGCGATAAGCTTTGCAAATTCGCTCTGAATGGGCGCAAGTCCGTCTGCAACAGCTTCACCTACCGCAAGCTTGAAGTCTCCGTATCCCCTGCCCTCAAACTCTGCCGTAATATCTGCATGGCTCTTTCCCGTAAAGCAGGAATATATATTCATAAGGTTGTTTATTCCGTCCTTGCCGGGAGCAAACTCGACCTTTGCATCGCAGTCTGTTACCGCGCGCTTGAACTTTCTCATTATTTCATCGCGTGTGTCAAGAAGTCTTACCGAACCAATATCGTTATCCGACTTGCTCATCTTCTTTGTAGGCTCCTGAAGAGACATTATCTTTGCGCCCGCCTTGGGTATAAAGCCCTCGGGGACGGTGAACACGTTACCGTAAAGACCGTTGAAGCGGTCTGCTATATCACGTGCAAGCTCAAGATGCTGCTGCTGATCCTGTCCTACCGGAACAAGGTCTGTTCCGTAAAGAAGAATATCTGCAGCCATAAGAGCAGGATACGTGAAAAGACCTGCATTTATATTATCGGCGTTTTTAGCCGACTTATCCTTGAACTGAGTCATTCTTGAAAGCTCACCGTACATTGTGTAGCAGTCAAGTATCCATCCGAGCTGAGCGTGTGCTGGAACGTGCGACTGAACGAAAAGCGTACACTTGTCGGGGCTTATTCCAGATGCGATATAAAGCGCAAGAAGCTCGTAGGTGTGACGTCTGAGCTCTGCGGGGACCTGTCTTACCGTGATCGCGTGCATATCAACAACGCAGTAGATGCAGTTATATTTATCCTGAAGCTCTGTCCAGTTCTTTATTGCACCGAGATAATTTCCTATAGTAAGATTTCCGCTCGGCTGAACGCCGGAGAATATAGTTTTCTTGATTTCGATGTTTTCCATTGGGTTTTCTCCTTATTTTACTTATCGTAGCTCTTAACTACCTCTGCAAGGATCTTTACACCTCTTACTATCTGCTCCTTGCTCGGTGTCGAATAGGTTATTCTGAAGGATGAGGAGGGTGCGCTCTCATCACAGTTAAATGCGGTTCCGGGTACGATAGCGACCTTTCTTTCAAGGCACCTTGAGGTAAACTCGGAAAGCTCTATATTTTCGGGAAGCGTGAGCCATACGAAAAGACCGCCCTCGGGTCTTGTGTATTTTACACACTTCGGCATATATTTATCAAGCGTTTCAAGCATAAGATTGCACTTTTCCTTGTAAAGCGCCCTTATGTTTCTTATATGAGCGTCGAGATCGCACTTTTCCATAAAGCCTGCGCAAAGCATCTGGAAGAACTGATTTGTGTGGACGTCCTCAACCTGCTTTGCAACCACCATTTTCTGAAGTATCTCGTCGGGTGCGCAGACAAATCCGACTCTCATTCCCGCAGAAAGTATCTTTGAAAACGATCCGCAGTAAACAACTATGTTGTCTGTATCGAGAGATTTGACCGTGGGTATCTCTTCACCGTCAAAACGAAGCTCGCCGTAGGGATTATCCTCAAGAATGACAAGCGAATACTTCTTTGCTATCTCGTATATCTTTTTTCTCTTTTCAAGGCTTGTGCATATTCCCGCAGGATTGTGGAAGGTGGGAATAACGTAAATAAGCTTTGCCTCGGGATGCTCGGCGCAGGTTCTTTCAAGCTCCTCTATATTCATTCCGTCATCGTCCATCTTTACACCGAGCGTCTTTGCGCCAATCGATCTGAAGGCGTTGAGCGCACCGATGAAGGAGGGGTTTTCGCATATTACCGCATCACCCTCTGAGCACATTACCTTGCAGGTAAGCTCAAGACCCTGCTGACCGCCCGAGGTTATCATAAATCCGTTACCTTCGCGCGTGCATCCGAATCTTTGTGCAAGTCTTTCGGCAACTGCCGCCTTCAGAGGCGGATATCCCTCTGTTATGCCGTACTGAAGAGCCTTCGATGCATCCTTTTCAAAGATCTCTGCCGAGATTTTCGCAAGATCTCCCTGAGGAAACGATTCGGGCGCAGGATTTCCTGCCGCAAAGGCTATTATCTCGGGGTCGGTAAGACTTTTGAATATTTCTCTTATAGCAGACGGCTTCATTTTGGAAAGCTTGTCGGATATTCTGTACTTCATAGTATATAACTCCATTTTAACATTACTTAATTACGTTATTTTATCACTTATTGAAATAAATTTCAAGTAGGTGTCATAAATTACTTGAAAAAAAACGAATTATATGGTATTATATTCATAGAATTATTCTTCGGAGGTAAAAATGAACGAGAATAAAGACGAAAATCTTGAAAACAGACAAAGCAGCATGGAAAGTGAAAGGGTCGATAACTTTTCAAAGTCATCGGATGAAATAAGTGCGGCAAAGGAAGCCGCAAAAATAAAAGAAGAGCGCGAGCTTGAGGGCGGCTATTCCACCACTCACGAAAGCTATATTCCCGACACCGAAAAGGAAATTCCCGATTACTATGCAGCTCCCAAAATAAATATCGGAAAAATACTCAAATACGTTGTGATCGGTCTTGTTATTGCCGTCTACGCGCTTATATTCTACAGAATATATCTACAGAACAACTCGGGCGTAAAGATAGTAAATCAGCTTATTGCCAATACCGAAACAATAAAGGCGTTCAGAGATACTTACGAAAAGGGCGAGAGCTTTGACGTTTATTCTCAGAACCTCACAAGCTATACTCTCGTGCTCGAGACAGATGCCGATAAAAAGCCCACAAAAACCACTAATATTATTTACAACGAGTACAGCCAGTCAAAGAATTATTACGGAACCTTTTACGTGACCGGATTCCTTTACTACGAGGATTCCGAGCAGGTAGTCATCACTCTGAGATACAACAGAAATGCGCTCAAGGCTCTTAAAGAGGAGTATAAGTTAAGCGATACTCCCGCAGAGCCATTCTTCTTTACGCTTGACGACGGAAAGCAATTTTACGATGACTACGAATATATAACCGACAAGAAGTTTACCTACTATTACAGAAGGATCATCTTTAACTCGGTATCACTCGAGGATATAAAATCACTCTCACTCAACATATATTACGTGGGCGACAGCGAGGACTACTATGCTCCGCTCGACTACATCCCGATATACGATTCCAAGGTTCCGCTTGAAAAGGTAAAGGACGTTGCGGCACTTGAATATATAACCCCGGGACTCAAAAAGAAGCCCATAGCAAACGTTAACTGACAAAGGAATATATTTTATGGTAATAAAGAACAATCAGGCAACTATCGCATACAGATGTCCCGAGTGCGGAGACACGGTATTTTCGATAGTCGGAATATTCTCTCTTACGGGAGATATGATAAGAGTTATATGCAAAAACTGCAGAGGCAGCGTTCTCACGCTTACAAGATCGTCTGACAGAAAGATCAGACTCTCTGTTCCCTGCGTTGCTTGTCCCAAGCCCCACAATTTCACCTTGAACGAGAGCATAATGTTCAGAGGAGAAAATGAGGAAGCAATCTGCCTTCCCTGTCCCTATACAGGCATCGACGTTTGCTTTATCGGATCTACCGAAAAGGTACGTGATGCTCTTGAGGAATCGGACGACCGCCTTTATGAGCTTATGAAGGAGGCGGGAATCCCCAATCTTTCATCACTTCGCGGCTCTGAGGATGACTATGACGAGGACGAATGCGACCCAATGCTTGAGGATATAGTTTCTTACGTTTTATCCGACCTTCGCGAGGCAGGGGCTATCCACTGCGGATGCGAGGACGGAAAGGGATCGTACTCATACAAGTTCTACAAGGAAAACCTTGTAGTATACTGTGACAGATGCAAGTGTGCAAGAGAGCTTCGCATGGCAGGTATGGAGGATGCAAACAGATTCCTTGCGACAGAGGAATTCAGTCTTAAATAAGTTATCAAATACCGTCACACATTCTTTTCTCCGTCATAATATATTAGTGTGAAGCACAAATGCTTCTCACTAAAAAAAGCGGAGGTCACTATGAACTGTCTTTGCGATATTTTTGATAATTCCACAACCTGGCTTATTATAATCGCCCTTCTCATCCTCTTCTACGGATGCAACTCCTGCTGTTCGGGATGCGGATCATCCGGCGCAGGAGTCTGCGGCGGAGGATGCGGATGCACTAACCACTGCTGCTGAGCTTTGAGATCCCGGCACTAACAGCTTTTTAAGCCGAAAAAAGGATTTTATCTGTATGCACCGCCGCACTTTTCGTGCGGCGGTGCATTTTTTACCAATATTTTTTAACTAAATTTGCAAAATCTCTTGATTTTTGGTCAATAATGTATTATTATATATCTGTATTATTTTGCACTAATATAAAGCGATATCGCTGAAGGAGTTTATTATGGCACAGTTCAAAAAGATTGGCGTTCTTACATCGGGCGGAGATGCTCCCGGAATGAATCCCGCTATAAGAGCGATAACAAGATATGCAGAAGATAACGGCGTTGAGGTATACGGAATCTATGAGGGCTATAAGGGCCTTATGGAAAAGAACGTACACAGACTTACCAACAGAAGTGTTTCCAATATAGTTGAGCGCGGAGGCACTATGCTTTACTCCGCTCGTTGCACAGAATTCAAGGAGGAATGGGCTGTAAAGCAGTGCGTTGAAAACTGCCGTGAGCTTGGTATTGACGGTATCGTTACTATCGGCGGCGACGGAACCTTCAGAGGCGCACTTGACCTTTCCGAGCACGGAATTCCTTGCATCGGTGTTCCCGGAACTATTGACAACGATATTACAGCAACCGAGTACACTCTCGGCTTTGATACAGCACTCAACTGCTCTGTTGAGCTTGTTGACAGACTTCGCGACACCAACCTTTCTCACGCTCGCTGCAGCGTAGTTGAGGTTATGGGCCGCTCCACACTCTATCTCCCTCTTCACGTAGGAATTGCATCGGGTGCTTCCGCTATAATCATTCCCGGCTATGACTATGACTTCGACAAGATCGTTGCACGTCTTGAAGAGCAGAGAGCAAACGGAAAGAGATACTTCATCGTAGTTATTTCCGAGGGCTTCAAGGGTGTAGGTGCTCAGCTTGCAACCTATATTGAGGACAAGTCGGGCATCGAAACAAGATTCACACAGCTTGGCCACGTTGTAAGAGGCGGAAACCCCACAGGACGCGACAGAGTTCTTGCAGCTCGCATGGGCGTTAAGGCGGTAGAGCTTCTTCTTGCAGGCAAGTCAAACTGCATCGTTTCTCTCCAGAACGACAAGATCATCGATCTTCCCATAAGATACGCTCTTGCTCTTGACTCTATTTACAGAGGAAAGAAGACACCTGAAGACTATGCTGACAAGTTCACAGCAGAAGAGCTTAAGTCGATGACAGATTACTGCGACAGAAGAAACGCTCACTTCAAGGAGTTATTCACACTCAACGAGAACCTTACAAAGTAATAATCACGGAACCTGCAGGTCAGGTTCCGTTCTTGTATACGAACATAATTCTATTCAAAGAAGGAGGGGAGTCGTATGCTCTCAAAAACTTATTCTGCCGCAATTATGGGGGTTGACGGTTTTCCCGTTACCATCGAATGCAATTTCCACCAGGGAATGAGCGAATTCAGAATGGTAGGTCTTCCCGACGGTGCAGTAAGAGAATCCTATGAAAGAATATACAATGCCATTGGTTCTGCAGGATACAGATTTCCCGTAGGAAACATCACTCTCAATCTTGCGCCTGCCGACGTCAAGAAGACGGGCTCCGCTCTCGACGTTGCAATAATGATCGCCATCCTTTCAGCCGCAAGAGTGGTCAAAGGAAGAGTTGATGACAAATGCTTTGTGGGTGAGCTTTCTCTTTCGGGTGAGATCCGAGGCAGTAAGGGTGCACTTTGTATGTGCATTGCGGCACGTGATGCAGGTCTTTCCGAGATCTACGTGTCTGCCGAAAACGCCGCGGAGGCATCGGTAGTTGACGGAATAAAGGTCTACGGAGTAAGCACTGTTGCCGAGCTTATAAAGGCACTCAACGGCGAAGAAAACCTCACAGAGGCGAAATTTGACAGAAGCAAATACAAGGAAAATGCAAAGAGATACCAAAGACTTGACTTTTCTGACGTAAAGGGTCAGGAAAGAGCAAAGAGAGCGGTTGAGATAGCCGCCGCAGGAGGACATAACATTCTGCTTATAGGTCCTCCCGGAGCGGGAAAATCAATGATCGCCAAAAGAATTCCCACGATACTTCCCCTTATGTCCTTCGACGAGGCAATAGAGACCACAAAGATACACTCGATTGCAGGAATTCTTCCTGTAGGAAGCTCGCTCGTTATAGAAAGACCCTTCCGCTCACCGCATCACACAATGTCGTCCGCCTCGCTCGCAGGCGGAGGAGCGATTCCCTCGCCCGGTGAGATTTCTCTTTCGCACAACGGAGTTCTTTTCCTTGACGAGCTTCCCGAATTTTCAAAGCAGGTAACCGAAACACTCCGTCAGCCTCTTGAGGACGGAAGCATAACGATAACAAGAGCAGCAGGAAGATTCAAGTTCCCCGCAGGCTTTATGCTTGTTTGCGCAATGAATCCTTGCAAATGCGGATATTTCGGACATCCGACAAGAAAGTGCACCTGCAAGCCTGCCGATATTCAAAAATACTTATCAAAAATAAGCGGACCTCTGCTTGACAGAATCGACATACAGATAGAGATTCCTTCTCTTTCGTTCGACGATCTTTCGTCAGAAGCTAAGACCGAAAGCTCACTTTCGATCAGAGAAAGAGTCAGCGAGGCTCGTGAATACGCCATAAGAAGATTTGAAAAGGACGGACTTCGTCTTTATTCAAACAGCGAAATGACCGCTCCCGAGGTCAGACGCTACTGTAAGCTCACGGGCGACGCCTCCGAGCTTTTGAGGGTGGCATTTGAGTCTATGAACCTCTCCGCAAGAGGTCATGACAGGATACTCAGAGTGGCAAGAACTATAGCAGACCTTGCGAAAGAAGAGGAAATCGGCGCTGCGCACATTGCAGAAGCGATACAGCTTCGCTCGCTCGACCGCAAATACTGGTAAAATAAAAAAGCTGTAAAACGGTGTTTTACAGCTTTTTTTATATCAGTATGAATTCGGGGATATCGGCAGGAGCGTAAAGGCAAACAGAAATAACGTAGCCGTCAAGTGAGGTAAAATCGAAATACTCACAAGGTATACCTCTTTCATCATCTCTGAGGGGGATTCCTCTGCCTATAAGCTTTGCATAGCTCTCAAGATGAGTCCAGAGAAGAGTGTTTTCAAGTGCGCTTTCGCCCTTTTTGCCCACGAATCGCTTAAGAACCTTTTCGGAGATATTGTTTATGCGCTGAATATCTATTCCGACCTCACACTCTCCTACTGCAAGTACAACGTAGTCAGACGAATGAGAAATATTAAAATGAATGGGGCAATTCTCAAAATACGGCTTTCCGTCCTTGTTTTTACTTTCGGTAAGAAGAGAAAGACTAAGAGAGTGATAGTCCCAAAGAACCTTTTTAAGTAAAAGCCTTGCATCCTCGCTGTCGGATAATTCAGAGTCCCTTCTTTTTATAAAGATCCGCATATTTTCTCCTCCCTTCCTCATTACCTGCATATTATATCATTTATTGAGCAAAATATCAAGTAGCGACAGGGGTACAAAAGAGTTATGTACACTTCTCTTTCACGACAAATTTTTTAATTATTTTTAAAAAAGGTATTGACAAATCATTCCTGCCGTGATATAATAACCGAGCGCAAGTGAGTTGTTCAGTTGCACGATATGGCGGAATAGCTCAGCTGGCTAGAGCAACCGGTTCATACCCGGTAGGTCATAGGTTCAAATCCGATTTCCGCTATACGGCCCGTTGGTCAAGAGGTTAAGACACCGCCCTTTCACGGCAGTAACATGGGTTCAATTCCCGTACGGGTCATAAAAAACAGCACCGATAATTCGGTGCTGTTTTTTTTGATCCTAAGGGAATTGACGCAAACCGACAAGTAATGAAATACTTCCGTTATCAATATTCGGTTTGCTGTTTTTGCGTTAGCAAAAACTTTTCAATAGCCGCTCGGCGGCGTCCCGTACGGGTCAAAGCGTACACTTCTCTTTTTGAATATTTTGGAAAAATATTGATATTATTCTTTTTTCATGGTATAATAGTTATCTGACACTTGTGTCAGCAAAAACACAGGAGAATTACGTATGTTTGACTATAACTCAATCTCGCACGCCTTTGAAGAGGCTTTCCTTGATATGAAGGAGCTTTTTGCGGCAAACGAGAGCGATTTTGTAAGAATACACGGAAAGGAAAAGAACGGTTCTGCAGACGTATCGGTCGGAATGCTTGATTTCGAGCGATCTCACGTCGAGATCGTTTATATCGCGAGTGCGCCGATGTATGCAGAAAAATCGCTTCTCGAATGCAGAATATATCCCGACAAGCGTGACACCTCTCTCTTTTTTAGTCCGTACGAGCTTATGTACGACGTCTTTGAAGGAGCACGTGAAAGCTGGCATTTCCCTTATATCGAATCTCCCGAAAGAATGAAGTACTGCGCCTCTTACATGATGAAGGCTCTGCTCCCTTTTATTGACGATATAGACGAAATCGCCTGCGACCTTCCGAGGTGCTATGAAATCTACGAAAAGAAGAGAGCCTCGCTCAAGGAATTTTTTAAGAGCGATGACGATTACGACGACGATAGCGAAAGCTCGCTTGAAATGTTCGCGCTTAAAATAACCTATTATGACGGCTGGCTTTCAAGACTTATATCGACTAAGGCTTTTTCACAGCTTCTTGAGGGCGAGAACACACTTCCCCTCGTAAGGATCATGAACGACCCTGCCAACCCCGACTTTTTCAAGAAAATGTATGCCGAGAACTCCACAAGCTCGGGAATGCCCTTCAAGACCGACAAAGAGGCAGACTCGCTCTCCGCTTGTATGGAAAGTCACAGCGCTGTAAAAAATCTTCTCATCCTCTGCCTTGCAACCATAGTTTCCTTCCCTGCTTTATATCTTTTATATTTTATCGTTTATACTCTGCTTCTTTCTGTCGGGTTCAGAGATGCACTTTTCACAAGCTCGGTCGGAAGTGCTCTGCTTGTTTCAAATCTTGCCCTTATATCGAGTATTCTGGCGGCATATTTCGTAAAAAGACCGATTATAGCAATTTTTTCACGTAACAGAAAAAGACGCCTTGCATATCACGATATGCTGTTCAGCGGATTTGCCAAAAAGGTCTCGCGCCTGCTCCTTGTTCTCTCACTTCTCGTAAGCGTGGTTCTCATTGCTTTTTCAGCTTGTAGAAATTACGCCTTTTACACAGACGGCTTCTATGACAATTCAAGCTTTTTTGAGATCTCGGGCGACTATTACTCATACGAGGATATATCCTACGTTGAAATAAACGAAAAAAACGCACTTGTCTACCTTGAGGGCGGACAGACTGTAAAAATAAGATCAATGCATAAGGGTTCAAGAGAGCAAAAGCTCTTTTCAGAGCTGATGACCGAAAAAGGCATAGACGTAAAGGAAGCTCATACCAAGGAATAGATATTACATTTGTTATAGTAGTGACCGATTATCTCACTATAGCTATAACCTCTCTCTGCAAGAATCCTTGCTCCCTCTACACTCATACCGATTCCGTCTCCTTCGCCTATAAGGGTGAAGGAGACCTTTTTTTCGTGGCATTCTGCAAAAACCCGTCTTGAGTCAAGCCCGAGCGCATCTGAAAAATCATCTATCGGAATATCCGAGAGCAAGGTCGAGACGCTTATTGCTCTTCCAAGACTGTCTACCTTTACTCCTCTTATCCAGCCCGTGCAGTCGCCCACAAGCTCAACTCCAAGATAGCCGCTAAGCCTTCTGTGAAGCTCTGAATAGCTCATCTCAACGTATCTGTATATAGGAGCCTCGGGTGTGCTCACCTCCTTGAGATACGGATATTCTTTGCTATCTAGGGTGTACTCGTATGACGAGCGATGATAGGGTGTATAGGCAAGTCCGCCGTCGTACACGATAAAAAGGTCTGATATTTCCGAGAATATTTCTTTGTAAAAATTATCGTATGCCGCATCTATGTTTTCTTTTGGAAGAAGAGTGATCTTACCTTCCGAAGGTATACCGATCGACTTCAATGCGCAGTTTTTCTCTGCCAGCATCACCGCCTTTATCAGTTCCTCTTCATCATCCTTGTTTATAAAGACAGAGCTTTTTGCAATTACGTATTCTTCAAGCGAAAGAGAGCGGATCTCGCTACTGTCAATACACTTTACGGAAAACGAGATTTCATCAAGAGGAGAAAATCTCTTTGAAAAGGGCAGTCTGAAGAGTGCCGCAGGCAGAGCTATTGAAAGTGATAACGATACGAAAACAACGCATACCGATATAAAGTTCGCAAAGCTTCTTCTCATTTTGCCCCTCCGATATTATAAAGTCGTGTTAAACTATATGCAAAGGGCTTAAATAGTATGAATATAAAGCAAATTATCTGATTTTCACTTGACAAGTCGGGCGCAGAAATGTATAATTATCTTATAGTCTTGGTACTAATTTTATTAAAAAAGGATCGGTGTACTGAAATGGTAAACACGACATTTTTCGGTAATGCAAAAACAGGTGAAAAGGTTAATATTCACGAAATAACAAACGGCAATATCAAGGCAGTTATTTGCGACTACGGCGCAAGAGTCTTAAACCTTGAATATAAGGGCGTTAAGTGCGTTTGCGGATTTGATACAATGGAAGCTCTTCTTACAGACGGTGACTATCACGGATCTATCGCAGGAAGATACGCTAACCGTATTGCAGAAGGCAAATTCACATTAAACGGCGTTACATATCAGCTTAACAAAAACGAAAGAGGCGAGACTCACCTTCACGGCGGAAACGTAGGCTTCTCAAACAAGGTATGGTCACTCGTTGACTCGGGCGATAACTTCGTTACTCTCAAGCTTGTTTCCGAGGACGGAGACGAGGGATATCCCGGAACTCTTACCCTTCTTCTTACATACAAGGTTGAGAACGACACTCTTTATCTTGACTACGACGGAACAACAGATAAGGATACCATCGTTAACCTTACAAACCATATGTACTTTGCTATCGGCGGCGTAGGCGAGGAGCTCTGCACAGAGCAGACACTTATGCTCAACGCTTCTCACATTGCAGAGGTTGATGCAAAGCTTATTCCTACAGGTAAGCTTATCGACGTTACCGGCACTCCCTTTGATTTCAACACAGCAAAGAAGATCGGCAAGGACATTGCGGCTGACGATACTCAGATTGCTTTCGGCGGCGGTTACGACCACGGCTTCGTTCTTTCCTCGGGTAATCCCGCAGCTGTTCTTCACAGCGACAAGACAGGATTTACAGTAACTGTTAACACAACCGAGGGCGGCATTCAGATCTATACAGGAAACTATCTCCGTGAGGATCTCACTCCCTTCTTCGGAAACATTACTCAGAAGAAGAATGCGGCAGTTTGCCTTGAGTGCAACAAGCTTCCCGACTCTCCCAACCGTCCTGAGTTCCCTTCATGTGTTCTTAAGGTTGGCGAGCACTACATTCAGAAGACTTCTTACAAGTTCGAGGGCTAAAAACGATTTAACAGAAGCAGTGCCGCCGCGCCCTGCTTCTGTTTTGTTATTAAATATTTTTTACAAATCTTTGATTTTTTCATATAGGCTTAACATTAAAGGGGCATACTGTATATGAAATCCAAGACTAAAATTGCAAAAAGGAGGATAAAATGGAGAATTTTGATTTCGAAAAAGAAAAAAACGACTCACAGGAGCTTTCGGATGATAAGGAAGCTGTCAAAAATGATGACGAGGACCGCTCTGATATATCCGAAAAAAATTTATATACCGACGAAAGCGGCGAGTTTTTAAGTAATACCGAAGCCAACGACCCGTTAGCTGATACCGATGACCGAAAATACGATCCCTTTATCGATAATGAGGATGCAACCGAGATAATCGAAGAGGAAGATGCTCCCGTGGAATATACCGAGATCTCGCCTTCAACAAAAAACAAAAAGCTCTCCTTCACGGCAATCATGTCGGTATCTGCCTTTGCGCTTTCTCTTGTTTCATGTATTCTGCTTGCCTTTTGTCTTTTTAAGATAAGCTCCGTTGATACAAATTCAAAAGGAAACACGCAGATGGGAGGAGTCCCAAGCGATTACACTCAGGTGACTGACGAGAACGGAAATTCGCTTATATGGGTCAATCCCGACACGATAGACAACAACGATGCCATTGCCAACGCCGTTGAAAAGACAGTAAATTCCTCGGTCATAATCGAGATATTCTCAAAGTCTGACGCTTCAGACCTCGACTCACCCAAGTCGGCAGGAAGCGGCGTGCTTTATGCTGCCGATTCGAAATACACCTACATTATAACCTGCAACCACGTAATTGAGGATGCGGCAAACATCAAAGTGACCTTAAACAACGGAGAATCTCACACTGCAACGGTGGTCGGAACAGACAAGATGACAGACCTTGCCGTAATAAAGATAGCTGCTGTAGGACTTCCCACAACAGTTCTTCCAGCAAATGACGATCCCCTTCTTTTAGGTCAGACTGTTATTGCTATCGGAAATCCGCTTGGAGTTCTCGGCAACTCAGTAACCGGCGGAATAGTTTCATCGCTTGAAAGAAACGTCAAGATCGAGGGCGTTACCATGAGACTGCTTCAGATAGATGCATCTGTCAACAAAGGCAACTCCGGCGGCGGACTTTTTGACATAAACGGACAGCTTGTAGGAATCGTAAACGCAAAATCGATAGAAAATACGGTCGAGGGCATCGGATTTGCTATTCCGATAAAAACGGTAAGAAGCATCTGCGCACAGATAATGCAGAACGGATACGTAACGGGCAGACCTGATATAGGAATTTCGTACGTTGAAATAAACTCTTCAAATTACAGCTCTGCATTCACCCTCTACCCCGATCTTCGTAACTATGCAACCGAAAAGACGGGCGGATTCTTTGGCACAACAAAGCTTTTACCCGGAATTTACGTTACCAAAGCCGATAAAGTTGCAGGCTATGCAGAAGGAAGCGACACCCTTAAATACGGCGACAGAATAAATCTTGTCGCAGGATACTCAATAAGCGAGGCCAGCGATATCGTATCGATACTTGCATCCTATAACGTCGGGGACACCCTTGAAATTACCGTTATACGCGAAGGTAAATCGGTAGTTATACACTTGATACTCGGAGAAAACAAAGGCTAAATAAGCGAAAAAAGACGGCTACCGCGCATCTGTGCGCGATAGCCGATTTTTTATTTGATTGAATAAAGAGGAGTGTTTTCAAACTTCTCTGCAATTTCTACCGTAAGCTTATCCGATTCCTCTGTAACGTAGTTAAAGAACTCTCTTGAAAGATACTGTGCGATTATGGTATCGTAATTTTCTTCAACGTATTCATCGGAGATCTCAATTCGTCTTACTATAAGCCATGCCCCCGAATTGTATTCGATAACATCGCTTGTCTCGCCTATTTTGAGCTTCTTTACCGCATTCTCTATCGTTTCGTTATAAATACTCTCGGTAAAGCACTCATCGATTGCATAGACAAGATTATCTCCATAGGATGCCTTGTTGTTTTCGCAAAGCTTTGACATTATCACTCCGCCTGCGATATCAGCTCTTGCGCTCTTCATAAATTCCTCGCGGCCATCCTTTGTTTCTTCTGTGAAAAGAAGATACATATACTCAACCGCAAACCATTTATCGGTTGCAAGGTCTGCATCTATCGTTTCTGTGTCAGACTTGAATCTGTCATCTGTGGCGTTTTCTGTTATACGGTCGTAAAGCTTGTCGCAAAGAGTCTCTATTTCGATGATCTCCTTATACACCGCTTCGGTTACAAAGTTTGCCGCAAGATCCTTTTCAAATGCTTCTGTACTCTCGTACGACTTTTTGAGCGTTTCTATCTGAGTCTTTATTGCATTTTTATCGTCAGATGAAAGTTTTACGTTGTACTTTTTGCAAAGAGCCTTATAGGTATAAAGCTCCTTTATCGATGCAAGTGCATTTATCTCGATCTGCTCAAGGATCTCGGGGTCTTTAAGCTCCTCCTCGGTATATCCCGTCTTATAGTTCATGACGAAATATCTTACCATATCGTAGGATACGTCAAAGCCTCCTACAGTCATAAAGGTCTCGCTTTTTTCCGAGCATGAGGTAATGCTCACAAGAATCGGAATCACAAACATTATGGCGAGCAAAAGAGCTACAGCTCTTTTCATCTTACACACGCTCACGTCTGTCCACCTCTATTCCGTCACGAACCTTAAGCGTATCCTTCAGGATTTTCTCAATCTTAAAGCTTCTGACGTAGAAGTTTCCTGATTCACCGCTTGAAACACCTTCTGAATCTATAGACTCAATAGTGCAAAGCATTCTTCCGTTTGTATACTGATAGAATCTGAATATTCTCTTTACGGGATCAAGCGCGTAATCAAGCTTGGAGGTCGAATTACCGTCCTCGTCAAGCTTATAAACTATCTTTTCGTGTGTGGTTACCTCTAATGAAAGTACGGGATCGCCCTTCATAAGCTCCTCTGTATCAAGATCGCTCGGAACCTGCTCCTGTATACAGGTCTGCAAAAGAACTATATAATAATTTCTGAAGTTGGCAATATCGGAAATGCTTCCTGTGCTGCAGTTTACCTTAAGATCCTTACCCTTACCGTTAAGCTCAAAAAGTTCTTCAATCTTCTGATCTCCGAGAGTTCCGCTTACCTTTATCTCGGCACAGTCGTCAATTCCAAGCTGGAATATTTCGGATTGTATATACTTGTTTTCTTCCCACGTAAGGAAGGTAAGTGTTTCGGGCAATACTCTTACTATTGTGTTGAACACAAGCGAGTACGCATAGTAATAGCCATCCTTCTGTATGTCGGAAAAATACATCGCACTGTCAAACCCGCTGTTCGAATAGAAAAGCGAATACTGAGGCTCTGTAAGTCCGTACTTTGCAAATACCTCCTCGGGAAAATAGTAATCGTCATACTCTTCACCCGTATATTCATCTTTCATTTTCATGAGAGAAGCAAGCTCAACAACCTCATATCCGTTAAACTCTGCAAAATTTTCTGTAAGTGATTCAAATTGAGCCGATGCATAGTATCCGGAAGGTGTGAGTGCCTCGTAAGTCGAAAGAGCGGCAAACGAACCGAATGCATCCTTGTTTGCAGAAGGAACAGGTCTGAAAAGAAAATCAAGTCTTCCGTCTCTGCTGGAAAGCGCAAAATTATCGAAAATTGCCTTTGTTGACATCTGAAGCGGATATGCAAGAATCGGCTGTACCACATCTACGGGTGAAGAAAGCGCCGAATTCTCAATAGTGGTTGACGAAACGATATATACCGAATCTCTTACGTATTCATTTCCGTTTTCATCCTTTACGGTATCTCCGCTCTTTACGTAATATCCCGTACCCGAGGGAATCTTATCTCCAACGTAAATTTTGTATTCCTTGCCCTTAACTGTTGTAAGAATGAAATACACACATTCATCGTCGTGATTTCCGTCAGCCTTTTCAAGTCCGTACTTTGAAAGATCTTCCGCGTGTGTCTCAACTCTTGAATTAACAAGCATGTTGGTAACACCCGAAACAAGATAGCTCTCTTTGGTAGAATCGGTAGGCGCATACTCATATCCGTCGAGATAGAGATTGGGGCTTGTTTTACCTGTTGACTCAGACTTTTCAAGCTTTACCGAAAAGCTCCAGTCAACGTACTTTTCCCCATGCTCGCGATTATTTGGATTGTGGAATACAACTTTATCTACGTCGCCTCTTTCGAGTCTTTCATAAATATATATTCTGTTTCCGAGAAGAACCTCTCCGGGAAGAACCTCCACCGTATTATTTTCATCAGACGGAAGACTATCCTCCTTCATAAGAGGAGCTATTACCGTGAAGTATCCTACAAGAAGAATTGCAAATATGATTGCAAGTGCAATTATAAGGTTTTTCTGTCTCGAAACAAATGATACTGTTTTATTCGTGTTATTTCTCATGAGTGCCTCCTTCTATGATATACGGCAGTTCCTATCGCCGCCACGATGAGAGGTACCAAAGCGGATACGATAACAGTCCAGACTGTTGCCTCTGATTTTGTAATATCAAGCTCAGCACTGTTAAGAGCCTTTATTTCAATACCTATAGGAAGTGCTTCCCTGCCAAATTCGGACACAATTGAAAGCACAATATCTCTGTTTGAATAAACTCCGGTATATATATTGTAAGTAGATACAAATGATGCAGAGGTTACCGTAACGGTAGAGCCCTTTTCATTTCTTGAGAAAGCAAGAAGTGCAGTATCTGCGTCATCCGCATAGCTTACCTTACCGTCCGGAGCGGCGCTCTTTGGAAGCTCTATTATTCCTGATGCACCATTGCTCTTATCATAGGTAAGCACTCTTGCTGATTCAAACACGATTTTTGCCTTTTTGTCTGATATTCTGTCTGTTATGCTATTCTCTGTGGGTACGCCCGCAAGAGTATATCCGTCAACAGAAAGACTTGCGGCGCCCGAATCGCGTACCTTTGCGCTTTCTATTCCGATTCCGAAATCGTTTGCAATGCTCTCAAGATTCTTAAGCTCCGCCTTACTCTGATCAAGGAATATCATAAGGTGATGGTTTTCAGAAGACAAGAATTCCTTTATTTTTTCCTTTTCACTAACCCTTGAAGATGAGAACTCTTCTCCGGAGCTTATATCGGTCTTCGGAGCATATATTACCATTACAACAAGTCCGCTGTCATTGGGTGTTTCTTCGGAGAGATCTATCTTATTTGTGATAAATCCCGCATCGTCAAAAAGCTTTTTGAGTCCGGATGCAGATGAATAATCATCATCTGTGCTTCCGATCTGCTCGCCGTGTCCCTTGAGAAAATAAGCTTTTGCGTTTGCATAGCAAACAGAAAGAATTGCTGAGGTAAGCTTATAATCGGCACAAAGACTGTTTAAGTAGCCTTGCTGATTTCCCGCATAGAAATCATTTCTCGAATAGGTCTTTATAAAGCTTTCGGGAATTTTCTCACCTGTAATGGTATCAAGAATATATTCTCCGTTTGAATCCTTGGAATAAGTGTCGTTCTTGACTATTACGTGTGCTACGGTGAAGGTAGTTGAATTGTATACATTCTTATACGCTTCTCCGTAAACTGCCTTTATTTTTTCAGGCTCATTATTAAGATCGATATGCTCGACCTTTATAAACGAATATCTTCCCTCAAGCTCCTTAGCTACGTTGTAAACGTTCTTCATACCCCAAAGTGATGAGGAGGTGTTGAACGAGCCTGCGGCAGAGGACGTAAGTCTTTCGCTGTCCGCCAGGAAGTATATCGTTACACTGTTGTCTCCGTCTATCATATCGATAAGCTCGTATGCTCTGTCTGACGTCCCGTAGGTCGTACCCTTTCCGAGACTTATATACGAAAGCATATACTTACTTGATATTGCGGAAACTATAATATTAAAAACTACTACAACAGCAATAACTGCCGCTGTGAAGCATACGGCAAGAGTGCCGAATTTGAACTTTTTATTATTCTTAAAATTCATATTCTTTCCTCCTTACATATGCTTTCTTCTCTTAACGAGAACTACCGCTCCGATTGCGATTACGGTAAGTGCGGGGAGGAGGCATATAAGTGCTGTAACTCCCTTTGTATTGACGCCGAGAGTGTTAAGTGCCTCCGACTTAATAACAACAAAATCAATATCAAAAGGAACTATTTCCTTGCCCATTACTCTCATTGTGTAGTAAAGCATGTCTTTGTTTCCGTAAACGGCTGTAAATGCGTCATCGCTTACGAACGACGTGCTTCCGCACGCAAGAACGTATGTGGGTATACGGTTATTTGAAAGCTCGTTTGACCATATCTCATAGGTGAGCGTCATTACCGCCGAGGGATCCTTCTTCTCGATAAAATCGTTTACCGAGTCATTGGCAAAATTCTTTATTGCAATTTCTGTCTCTGCCTTTATATCGTCTGTGATATTTTCTATTTTCGTGTCGGCGTAAAGCTCCGCTTCCTTTGTAAAGGATTCGAGAAGCTCTTTGTCTTTTTCGAGCGTTTCTTCAGCAAAATCCATTGCCTTGTTAACAAGCGCTGATCTGTCTTCTCCCTCCTTCAAGGGATTTTCATCAAGATACTTATTATAGATCTCTCTGTATTTTTCTGCATATAACTCATCGTATTTTTCAAGTACGATCGTTGCATGCATTTTTTCCTTTACAGCCTTATATACGTCATCATATCTTGATGTGAAGTACTCTATCGCTTCATTATACTTTAACTCGTAAAGCTTATCGTAATAGGCATCGTATACCTTGGACGAATATGCATCTATCTCACCGTTTTTGTATACCGTAGCGGAAAGCTCGGGGGCATAGAAAACGGGGCTTGTAAAGAGTGTGGATGTTCTTTCCTTTTCGTATGCGCCGGAAATGTTTGTATATTCGTTCTTGATCGATATGGTCTTGCTTCCGTTTACAAATATATCGGGAATAGAATCAAGCTCTGTTAAAAACATCTTGGTAAGAGAGTATCCTATAGCCTCGGTATTTGTTTCATAGTCCGCAACAAAAGCCTTTCCGTCATCAGAGAGCGCAGGTGAGGTTCTTTCATCGCTTGTATCTGCGATTACCTCGCCCTCTGAGAAGTTAACACCCCAGAAGTCATAGAGGTATTCTTCAAGAGCATTGAGCTTGTTTGCTTTTGAATCCATAAATACCATCATATGATGATTTTCAGCATTTACAAAGTCTCTGAGCTTTGTTATCTCGTTTACCGTTCCGCCTGCATAGGATGTGATGTAGTCGGAGGTGGGTCCGAATACTACCGCTATGCTTGCTCCTGTTACTATGCTGTCAACCTCATCCTTGGGAAAATCCTCTTTGGAAAGGTCTATCTTTTCAAGAGCAAAGCCCGACTCTGCAAAGAGCTTTGCAAGCTCCTGTGCCTCTCCGAAATCGGTAAGATCATTCAGTGCGCCTATAGGCTCTCCGTGACCGAATATGAAATATGCGGTCGGATTGCTTCCTGAAAGACTGAGTATCGTAGAGGTGAACTTATATTCTCCGTTTGCGGCATACAGAAGATTTGTATCGTTTGCAAACGAGAAGAAGGCATCTCTTGAAATTATTCTGAAATTATGTGTTTTTCCGTCCGCACAGTTATCAATTATTACGTCAAGCTCGTCAAATTTTGTTCCGACCGTAGACGCATACACCGTACGAAGTATCTCGGCGTCCTTTTTGAGATCAAGTGTATCAACCTTTATGAAGTCAAACTCCGCCTCATAAAGCTTTGCCATTTCGTAAACGTATTTCATACCCCAGGTGCTTGTGTCGTCGCCTGAATAGTTTCCTGCAAGCGATGCATTGTCAAGCTCATCGGGATCTGCAAGGAAATATATCGTTATATTATTTTTCTCGGGATCCATTTCACTA
>JAFQWB010000074.1 GCA_017407725.1 Clostridia bacterium
GAGGCTTACTGCCTTGATATCAACGACTTCTCCTTCGGTTCTCACAGAAGCCACGGTGAGATCCTTGCAAAGGGACTTTCCTCCATTCATAAGCTTACTGACGAAGAGGTTTATGACGTAATGAAGGAATTCCTCGGCGGTGCTGTTCTTTCTGTTGTTGAAAAGCACATGAACGCAGGCGGCAATGTTAAGGAGCTTGCTATAAACTTCCTTCTTTACGGAGCGCTTGCCGAGATCTTCGCTCGTAAGACCGGTTTTAACCGCGGTCTCGGCGGATCCATGCACGCATTCTTCATTCCTTTCGGACTTATGCCTAACAACGCAATCGTTGGCGCATCTGCTCCTATTGCGCTCGGCGCAGCTCTTTATAAGAGATCTAACAACAAGCCCGGTATCATCATCTCCAACTGCGGTGACGGTGCAACCGGTAGAGGTCCTGTTCTTGAGTCCTTCAACTTTGCTTCTATGGACCAGATCACCAAGCTTTGGGGCATGGACGGTAAGTACTCAGACGGTGGTCTTCCTATTCTCTTTAACGTGTTTAATAACCACTACGGTATGGGCGGTCAGACCCGCGGTGAGACCATGGGCTTTGATATGGTTGCTCGCCTTGGCGCAGGCTTCAATCCCGAACAGATGCACGCAGAGCGTGTAAACGGCTACGATCCTTTGGCAGTTATTGACGCTGTATCCCGCAAGAAGAAGCTCCTTCTCGAGGGCAAGGGTCCCACACTTCTCGACGTTGTTACCTACCGTGTATCCGGTCACTCTCCCTCCGACTCTTCCACCTACCGTACCGCTGAGGAGATCGAGGCTTGGAAGGCAGCAGATCCTATCCTCGCGTTCAAGAATAAGCTCGTTAAGGGCAAGATCGCAACCGAAAACGAGATTGCAAAGATGCACGAGGATATCACAGCTCGCATGACCGAGGTTATGAAGCTTGCTATCAATGACGACATTTCTCCCAGAATGGACCTTAACAAGGAGCCTGACGCAATTTCTTCCATCATGTTCTCCAACCAGAAGGTTGTTTCTATGGAGCCCGAGCGCAAGGCAGAAATGCTTATGCCCAAGGAAGAGTGTCCCAGAGTTAAGGAAATCAAGGGCAAGATCCGTACCGCAACCGATGCTAACGGTAAGCCTGTTTCCAAGATGAAGATGTATAACGTTACCGATGCGCTCTTCGAGCCGATAATCGACAAGTTCTATGACGATCCCACTCTTATCGCATACGGTGAGGATAACCGTGACTGGGGCGGAGCATTCGGTGTTTATAAGAAGATGACCGAGGCTGTTCCTTATCACAGATTCTTTAACTCTCCCATTTCCGAGTCCGCAATCGTTGGCTCTGCGGTAGGTTACGCAATGTGCGGCGGCCGCGCAATCGTTGAGCTTATGTACGCTGACTTCATCGGATGCGCAGGCGACGAAATCTTTAACCAGATGGCTAAGTGGCAGGCAATGTCTGCCGGCATTCTTAAGATGCCCATCACTCTTCGTGTTTCCGTAGGTTCTAAGTACGGTGCGCAGCACTCTCAGGACTGGACTGCGCTTTGCGCTCATATTCCTGGTCTTAAGGTCGTATTCCCGGCAACTCCTACCGACGCAAAGGGTCTTATGACATCTGCTCTTGATGGAACAGACCCCGTTGTATTCTTCGAGAGCCAGAGAATTTACGGCTTTGGCGAGCAGTTCGAGAAGAACGGTGTTCCCGAGGGTCACTTCGAAATTCCCTTCGGTGAGCCTGACATCAAGCGCGAGGGTAAGGACGTTACCATTCTTACAATCGGCGCAGTTCTTTACAGAGCTCTTGATGCTGCAAAGATTCTTGAGGAGAAGTACGGTGTATCCGCAGAGATCATCGACGCTCGTTCTATCGTACCCTTCAACTACGAGAAGGTTATCGAATCTGTTAAGAAGACCGGTAAGATCATCCTCGTTGGTGATGCTTGCGAGCGTAACTCTGTAATGAGAGATATGGCTTCTAACATTACCGAAATGTGCTTCGATTATCTTGACGGTCCTGCAGTTGTTGTAGGTTCCCGCAACTGGATAACACCCGCATTCGAGCTTGAAAAGTCCTTCTTCCCTCAGGCAGATTGGATCATCGATGCTCTTCACGAGAAGATTATGCCTCTTCCCGGACACGTTCCGACCAACAACTTTACCGATATTGAAAAGGTAGAGAGAGCGAAGCTCGGTCTTTAATCTATATTAAAATTTGTGGCACATCGGTCATCATGTCCGATGTGCCATTATAGGAATAAGGGATTTATGAAATTCTTATTGTTACACTCAACCGACCCCTATCACAACCTTGCGGTAGAAGAATATCTCTTTGAAAAAACGCAGGATGACATATTTATTCTTTGGCAGAATGATAGAACAGTGGTTATCGGTAAAAATCAAAATATAAACTGCGAGCTTGATTTTGATTTTGTAAAAACAAACGAGATCAAGGTTGCAAGACGTATTACCGGCGGTGGCGCTGTGTATCATGATCTTGGAAATCTGAATTACAGCTTCATTTCTTCAAGAGATAAAGAGGGCATAGATTTTGTATATTTTACTAAGCCTATAATCGATGCACTCAAAGCTCTCGGAGTTGATGCACAGTTAAGCGGCAGAAACGACATTGAGGTTGAAAGGAAGAAAATTTCCGGAAATGCCCAGTATTCAAGAAACGGCAGAACTCTTCATCACGGTACTTTGCTTTTTGATACCGATCTATCTGTGCTTTCGTCTGCTCTACATGTTGACGAGGAAAAAATTAAATCAAAAGCAATAAAATCCACAAGATCAAGAGTCACAAACCTTAAATCTCTTATTCCTATAAAGAATATTAACGAATTTATAGATTATATTTGTTGCTTTGTTATAAACAAATACTCACCCGAAATAATCTCCGAGCCAACTGATAAATTTATTGAAGAATTAGAGCAGAGAAATAAGTCCGAGGAATGGCTTTTCCCGAAAAACTCCTATCTTTCCGCCTTTACGGTGAGAAAAAAGGAAAAATATGATTTCGGCATCGTAGATGTCGAGCTGTATATGAAAGGTGATATAATTTCGGATATCAAAATTTACGGTGATTTCTTTGGAACAAAGGATATAAGCGAGCTTTCAGAAAAATTATCAGGCAATAGCCTTTGTTCTATTAATAGTATTTTAGAAGATATAAATATTTCCGACTATATATTAGGAATGACTTCCGATGAGCTTTTGGAGCTCATAAAAAGAGGATGATAAAAAATCATCCTCTTTTGCTTTTATATAACAGTGTGTCCGGATTTTTTCAAAAGCTCTTTTGCAAGCGTAATTTCCTCATCTGTAGGAAGCTTTTCTGGCATTTTGGATTCGATTCCGAGAGCCTTATATTTTGACTCCGAGTAGTTGTGATACGGCAAAAGTCTTATCTTGGTAATATTCTTGATGCATTTTAAAAAATTCGTCATTTTGTCAATCTGCTCTGAATTATACTCGGGAATATAAGGAATTCGTATTTCAATCTGCTTGCCGATGCTGTCAAGATACTTGAGATTTTCTATAATCAGCTTGTTTGATTTTCCCGTACACTTTATATGTACATCTTCGTCAAATGCTTTGAAATCGTAAAGAAAAACATCTGTATACGGAATTACCTTGTCGAGATTTTCTCTTGACACGTAACCGCAGGTGTCAACCGCGGTATTTACTCCTTTTAATTTAAGCTCCTTTAATAACTCGGCGCAAAAATCAGCCCACATTAAGCACTCGCCGCCCGAAAGAGTAACACCGCCACCGGAATTGTCATAGAATTCTTTATCTTCAAGCAGTATCGGTAAAAGCTCGGAAACGCTTACTTCCTTGCCATATTCCACACGAGCACCGCCGAGGCAATCAGAAACCGCAAAATTATCTCTTTTACATTCACCGCAGCCTATGCACTTATGCTCGTAAAATCCAACCTCATACTTTGCCGAAAGTCCCTCAGGATTATGACACCAAAGGCACCTAAGAGGGCAGCCCTTAAA
>JAFQWB010000075.1 GCA_017407725.1 Clostridia bacterium
ACGATTAAGGAAATATATAAAATAGGAAGAGGACCGTCAAGCTCGCATACTATGGGTCCGTCAAAGGCGGCGGATATCTTTCTTTCCGAAAATCCGAATGCGGATAAAATACGCGTGACTCTTTACGGCTCACTTGCCAAAACGGGAAAGGGACACCATACCGACGAGGCGATAATAAAGACACTCAAGGACGTTTCGACAGAGGTGATCTTCAATGTCCAAAATGAAGATATTCCTCACGAAAATACGCTTGATTTTGAAGCGATCAAAGACGGCGCAGTTGTAAATTCGATGAGAGTTATGAGTATCGGAGGAGGAGATATAAAGATCGAGGGAAGAGAGTACAGAGAATCTCCCGACATCTATCCTCATTCGACCTTCACCGAAATTTCGAAATACTGCAAAGATCGAAATATGAGACTTTCCGACTACGTGTTCTCCGTAGAGCCGAGCGATACGAGAGAGTATCTTTATACCGTGTGGAATACTATGAAGAATGCGATCTCAGAGGGTCTTTCAAAAACGGGAGTTCTTGAGGGTGGACTCGGCGTTGAACGCAAAGCTCAGCTTATATTCAATCAGCGTCATATAGATGAAAGCAGTATAACCCGTGAAAACAGAATAGTGTGTGCATACGCCTTTGCGGTTGGTGAGCAGAATGCCGCGGGCGAGATAATCGTCACCGCTCCTACGTGCGGAGCAAGTGCATCGCTTCCTGCGGCACTTTGCTATATGCAGGAAAAAAAGGGCTTTTCAGACGAAGAGATAGTAAGAGCTCTTGCCGTTGCGGGAATTATAGGTAATATCGTAAAGACAAATGCTTCCATAAGCGGAGCACAGTGCGGATGCCAGGCGGAGATAGGAACGGCGTGCTCGATGACGGCGGCGGCACTTTGCGAGCTTTTTGAAATGGGTATAGGTCAGATCGAATATGCCGCGGAGGTTGCAATGGAGCATCACCTTGGACTTACGTGTGACCCGGTAAGAGGACTTGTTCAGATTCCGTGTATAGAAAGAGGAGCGGTTGCCGCAATGCGAGCAATAAACGCACTCTCACTTGCAAACTTCCTTTCAAACGTTCATAAGATATCCTTCGACCTTGTTGTTGAGACTATGTATGAGACGGGAAAGGATATGTCTCAGAGATACAGAGAGACCTCTGAGGGCGGTCTTGCAAAGCTCTATAAGTAAGATTAGCACTTGAACGGTGCGCTTGTCATATTTTTGATAAACCGAAGCGTATAATTGAAAATCAAAATATAAAATCAAGAGGCTGATTGGCAGGGGATCCTCCAAATCAGCCTTAATTTTTTATCTGATGGATGGTGTGCTAAATGTTGTTTGCAAAACAATTAGCACTCAGCGCACGTGTCTGATAAAGTCGGAATATGTGATTTTGGTCTTATTATGCGATACAATTAACAAAAACGAAAAGATTTGTTAATGATTTGTTAATATTGTCGGTGTATAATTAGCATCGTAAGTTAGCAATCACCACGTGTGAGTGCTAAAAACAAAAGCTGAAAGGGGCTGCGGTATGTACAGCGAGCTTAGCAACCGTAAAAAGGATATACTTAAAACGGTGGTCGAAATGTATATCGAGAGCGGCGGTCCGGTAGGATCAAAGATGCTTACCGAGCACGGCGGACTCAGTGTTTCGCCGGCAACGGTAAGAAACGAGCTCTCAGAGCTTACTGATATGGGATATCTTGTTCAGCCGCACACCTCGGCGGGAAGAATACCTTCAGAGCAGGCGTACAGATTTTACGTTGACTATCTCATGTCAAGCTATAATGAGACCTCAAGACAGATAACCGATCTCAACGAGCTTATGAAGCTTAAATCAAAGCAGCTTGATAAGATCATAGACGATGCGGGTAAGCTTGCAGGCACGCTTACAAATCTTCCTGCAATATCGGTATTTTCGGGAAGAAGAAAGCTCTCGGTTAAAAAGTTTTCAATAATGCAAAACGATCCGTACAGCTTCATAATACTCATGCTGATTGCAAAGAACAACGTGAGATCGAGAACGATAAATACTTCATTTGAATTATCAGAGGAAGCGATCTTCAG
>JAFQWB010000076.1 GCA_017407725.1 Clostridia bacterium
AGGAATCGAGCTTAAGGGCAAGACACTCGGCGTTATAGGACTCGGAGCAATCGGAGGAATGGTTGCAAACGTTGGCGATTCGTCCGTTATCGGAATGAACGTTATCGGATACGACCCCTATCTTTCGGTTGAGGCGGCGTGGAATATTTCCAAGAGCGTAACAAAGGCTTCGGGATATGACGAAATATTCGAAAAGAGCGATTTTATAACCGTTCACGTGCCGCTCACACCCGAGACAAAGGAAATGTTCAATAAAGAAAGCTTCGCAAAAATGAAGGATGGCGTTCGCATCATCAATCTTTCAAGAGCAGGGCTTGTAAATACAGAGGATATGAAGGAAGCACTGAAGAGCGGAAAGGTTGCAAGATACGTATGCGACTTCCCGACAGACGATACCGTAGGGGTTCAGGGAATTGTTTCTATTCCTCATCTCGGCGCATCTACAGAGGAGTCAGAGGACAACTGCGCGATGATGGCAGTTCGTCAGCTTATTGATTATCTTGAAAACGGAAATATCAAGAATAGTGTGAATTTTCCGTCGGTTTCTCTTGAAAGAGGAAGCTTCAAGCGCCTTTGTGTTCTTCATTATAACGTTCCTGCGGTTCTTTCAAAGATCTCGTCTGCATTTGCAGAGGACGGAATCAACATCGAGCATTTCAGCAACAGATCCAAGGGCGATCTTGCTTATACAATGGCTGATGTTGATATCAAGGAGATCCCCGAGAGTGTAGTTGAAAAGGTTGCACAGATCGAGGGCGTTATCAGAATAAATATCAAGGGATAAAAAAATACGGAGTGCGGATAAAAGGTCCGCACTCCTTTTGCTTTTTTGACTTATTTTTTCTTATTGACAATAGTTTGTGACTGTGATATAATTGATAGGTAAAGGATGCGAGAGGGGGAAAGAAATGCCGCTTAATAAGATTTACGGAAACGATCTTGTAAAGGATCTCATATCCTCTCAGATAGAGCAGAGAAGACTCGCACATACCTTTATAATAGAGGGACCCGAAAAAAGCGGAAAAACTCTTCTTGCAAAGCTTATAGCCGCATCAATGACAAAAAATCAAAGCGATATCGATAAGATAATGTCAGATGCATCGCCGGACGTGATGATAGTCGATCTTCCCGAAAAGGCAAAAACGATAGGTGTCGGAGCGGTAAGAGAGATACGTGAAAAGGCATATCTTATACCCAATGACCTTGATTATAAGGTGTTTATAATCGAAAAAGCCGATTCGCTTACAGTTCAGGCGCAGAATGCACTGCTCAAAATCATTGAGGAGCCGCCAAACGAGACTTATTTCATACTCCTTGCAAGATCATCCTCAAGCCTTCTGCCTACGGTAAGATCAAGAGCAGTTCTGCTGAGAATGCAGATATTCTCTGATGATGAGGTCTATTCTTACCTTGTCAGAACCGATAAAAAGGCAGAGAGAATGGATCAGAACGATCCCGAAAGACTGAAAAAAGCGGTTTCGAGAGCGGCAGGGGTTATCGGTATAGCGAAGGAGCTTATTTCTTCGGCCTCAGGAAGCGATAATAAGCATATAACCGAAATATTTCTTGCAATGAAAAACAGAGACAGAGTGGCGCTTCTTACGGCACTTAACGCCCTTCCTTCCGAAAGAGAAGCGTTTACAGAGGCGATAACAAAGCTCAGAGTTGCAATCAGAGACTCACTTGCATCAATATATAACGAAAATACACCAAGACTCCTTCTTTCAGAGGAGCAGATAGTAGGTCTTTCTGCAGAAAGACTTTTTGCGGCGGATAAGCTTGTTCTTGAAATAGAGAAAAGGCTTTCGATAAACCCGAATATTCAGGCCGCAAAATATTATATGTATACAAAGCTTGTTTAATATGAGCTGAAAGGAAATTTTATGTCTGATAACAGAGAAGAAAAGATAGAGGAAAGAATCGGTAAAAATGAAAATCCCGATGAGATATTCGTAAACGATTCTCTTCCGAGTGAATTTGAAATAATCGGAGTTACATTCGAGGGCTCGGGAAAGGTATATTATTTTGCCGCGAACGGAATAAAAGCTCAAGAGGGTAAATACGTAATAGTAGAGACTGCAAGAGGTAAGGAATACGGAAAGGTAACTATCTCTAACAGCATAGTGCCGAGATCAAGCGTGGTAATGCCTCTCAAGGATGTTGTAAGAATTGCAACAGACGAGGATAAGGCACACTACGAGGCAAATAAGGAAAAGGAAGCCGAGGCTTTTGCCATCGGTCTTGAAAAGATAGCAGAGCACAAGCTTGATATGAAGCTTATCGAGGTTGAGTATACCTTTGATAATTCAAAGCTTCTTTTCTATTTCACGTCAGATGACAGAGTTGACTTCCGTGAGCTTGTAAAGGACCTTGCAGGCGTATTCAGAACAAGAATAGAGCTTCGCCAGATCGGAATAAGAGACGAAGCAAAGATAATGGGCGGACTCGGAATATGCGGAAGAGCATTCTGCTGTCATACCTTCCTTCCCGATTTTGTTCAGGTGTCGATCAAGATGGCTAAGGAGCAGAATCTTTCACTTAACAGCGCAAAGATCTCAGGCGCTTGCGGAAGACTTATGTGCTGCTTAAGATACGAATATGACGATTATGCAGAGGAAATAAGAAAGATGCCGAGAATAGACTCCAAGGTAATAACCCCCGACGGAGTCGGAACGGTAACCGAAATAAGACCTCTTGACTCGTCCGTAAGGGTAATTCTCGATAACGATAACGATAAAAATCTTCATACTTATAAAAGACAGGAATTAAGACCCGTATCGTCCGATAAGGAAAAGCCGAGTGGCGAAAAGGATAAGTAAAAAAAATAAAAATATTTATATTAAAAAAATTGTCCATAGAGGTTGATTTATTGACCTTTTTGTGATATAATGCAAAAAAAACATGGAGGTGTTTTGAAATGGCTTATAAGATCAACACAGATGAGTGCCTTGCATGCGGAGCTTGCGTAGAAGAGTGCCCCGTAGAAGCAATTTCCGAGGTAGATGGTAAGTATGTTATCGATGCTGACAAGTGCATCGATTGCGGTACTTGTAAGGACGTGTGCCCTGTTGGAGCACCTTCCGAGGACTAATCGGATAAGACAATAAGGGCGTGCATTTGCGCGCCCTTTTGTGTTTAGAAGAAAAGCTGAGAGGATGAGTACTGTATGTATTCACTTAAAGAAGGAGAAATACTCACTCCGATAAATAATGACCTGACTCTGATACAGAAGGATAGATCACAGCCCTTTTCGACAGACGCGTATCTTCTTTATGCATATATGAAGAAGATGAAGAGTAAAAGTGCGATAGAGCTTGGAAGCGGAAGCGGAGTAATATCGCTTCTTGCCGTAACGGGCGGAAAATTCGCAAGGGTAACGTCACTTGAGATTCAGAGTGAAATGGCTGATATAAACAGAAGAAATATAGAATATAACTCGCTTGCAGGCAGAGCGGAGGTCATAGAGTGCGATGTCAGAGATGTTGATAGTTTGTCGCTTCCAGAGACCGACGTTGTTTTTACCAATCCTCCTTATATGAAGGGCGGATCGGGTATGACGGGACCGCACGCATCAAGAGGAATATCAAGACACGAGCTTAACGGAGGAATCGATGATTTCTGCAGAGCGGCATCAAGGCTTCTCAAGTTCGGGGGAATCTTTTATGCCGTCTACCGTCCCGAAAGAGTTGCAGATATTCTTTTTGCGATGAAAAACAGCTCTATTGAGCCAAAAGAGATGACCTTTGTCTGTGCAGATGCCGAAAGCGCCCCCTCGCTTATGCTCGTAAAGGGTAAAAAGGGAGCATCCTCGGGATGCTTTGTTACGAAGAATCTCTTTATGTATTCGGATAAAGAGCATAAATGCGAGTCGGACGATATTAAATATATATACGAAAACGGTGATTTTAATGAGTGCTACAGAAAGCAGTAAGGAAAAGAATAAAATAGTCGGAGGTACGCTTTATCTTGTCGCACTTCCTATCGGAAACCTTGCCGACACCTCGGAAAGAGCAATTAAAACACTCACAGAGGTTGATTTTATAGCCGCCGAGGATACAAGAAACACCGCAAAGCTTCTGATGCATTTCGGAATAAAGAATACGCTTGTAAGCTATCACGAGCATAATAAGAGAGAATGCGGAGAAAGAATTCTCGCAAGCCTTAAAGAGGGAAGCTCTTGGGCGCTTGTGACAGATGCGGGAACTCCGGGAATAAGTGATCCGGGAGAGGATATGGTAGGGCTGTGCGCCGAAAATTCCATTCCCGTTACGCTTGTACCGGGAGCGTGCGCACTTATAGATGCGCTTGTACTTTCATCGCTTTCTGCAAGAAGATTCGTTTTCGAGGGATTTCTTGAGGGAAATAAATCTGCAAAGAAAAAGACTCTCGATGATATGAAAAACGAGATGAGGACAATGATCTTTTATGAAGCACCGCATAGAATAAAGGAAACACTTGCTCTTATGATGGATGCTTTCGGAAACAGAAGGATCGCGCTGTGCAGAGAGCTTACAAAGCTTAATGAGGAAATAAAAAGATGCAGTCTTTCGGATGCGATAGATTATTTTGAAAATAACGATCCAAGAGGCGAATACGTTGTGGTCGTTGAGGGTGCTGATAAGAATGCCGAATCATTTTTTGAAAATATGACGATAAGTGAGCACGTTGAGCACTATGTTTCGCTCGGTCTTTCAAAAATGGAGGCTATAAAAGCGACTGCCAAGGACAGAAACGTAGGAAAAAGTGTAATATATAAAGAAGTGTCAACATAATATTTATGTATCTTGCTTTGCATAAATATTTGAGATAATTACAGATGTCGACCTTTTTTGTAACTGCAAGATGATATAACTTAAAGAAGTGATCATTTTTGGGAGCAGTTGCAATGAGCAATAGAATATTTGTAAGATTAACAGATGAGATAGCACGTGTATTATCCGAATATAATGTATCGGTTTATTACCTGAAGGATAGAAAAAGACTTATAACGGTGCTTGACAGAGCTCTTTCCAGAGATGAGGCTGTCATGCTTCTGGGTATGAGACAAAGACTTTCATCAAAAAACAGGACGTACGATCCCTTACTAAAGCTTGAATGCGCCTTTCTTACGCTGTCATCATTAAATGACGGAAGCTACGACAGGGCTGTTTATCTTGGAGAAAGATCCGAGAGAATAACCGATAGGTACAGACTCAGCTCGCTTATAAAATCAGAGCTTATAGAGAAGGGGATACTCCTTAGCGGCGAGGATGTTAAAAATAAGATCGAAAGACCGTCATTGGAAGAGATATCTGAGGATATTGAATCGCTTATAAGAAGGATCGAGAGCGGAAGGATCAGACTTGACGATAGCGATACGGTGAGAGAGATGAGCGGATACCTCTCGCTTTTGGAGAGAGGGAACACTGACGGCGCTTACAAAATGACTCCTCTTGCAGAGAAGGAGAGGCTTATCAAGAAAAATAAGATGCTGAGGGTTAAAAATTATGGATAAAGAAAACAAAAAAATAATAGCATCCAACAAAAAAGCATATCACGATTTTTTTGTTGATGAAAGATACGAGGCAGGAATTTCGCTTTTCGGAACAGAGATAAAATCGTTAAGACAGGGCGGCTGTAATCTCAAGGACTCATATATTTACGTTGAAGACGGAGAGCTCTTTGTAAGAGGAATGCATATCTCGCCTTACGAAAAGGGAAATATCTTCAATAAAGATCCGTATAGAATAAGAAAGCTTCTTATGCATAAAAGGGAAATTCTTAAGCTTTTCAACCTGGTTTCGCAAAAGGGATATACCCTTGTGCCGCTTTCACTTTACTTTTCGGGAAAGAACTGTAAGGTTGAGGTCGGACTTTGCAGAGGTAAAAAGCTTTATGATAAGAGAGATGCCGCCGCAGAGAAGCAGGCAAATCTCGATATAAGAAGAGAGACAAAGGGTATGTACTGATTACCGCTTGATTTTTTCTTTGATATATGCTATAATAAAGCAGAAAAATGTCGCAGATATCGTCAGATAAGGGTCCGTAAAGGTTTCGACGGGGATTTTGAGGAACGGTAAGCGTGCAGAGCCGGGCAATCTCTATAAAGGCCCAAAACTTAAAATTAAACTGCGATAATAATTACGCAATTGCTGCCTAATTAGCGGCGGCCGTCCGGCGAGAGAGTATCACGGCTCTCGTTTGGGCGTGACTTAGTGATGAACGTGAGTTGAGAGTCGTCATTGTATCAACCATGAATTAAATGACTGCCCAAGGAGCATCCCCGCTTATC
>JAFQWB010000077.1 GCA_017407725.1 Clostridia bacterium
ATGCTCACAAACTTCAAGACCATCAAGAGAAGCATCGCTCGTCTTAACAAGCTCGAGAAGATGATCGAGGATGGCACAATGGACGTTCTTCCCAAGAAGGAAGTTGCTATGCTTCTTAAGGAAAAGAGCGACCTTGAAAAGTCCTACGGCGGTATCAAGACAATGGAGAAGCTTCCTTCCGCAATATTCATCGTTGACTCCCGTAAGGAGCACATTGCGGTTCTCGAGGCCAAGAAGCTTGGCATTCCCGTAATTGCAATCGTTGATACAAACTGCGATCCCGATGATGCAGACTACGTAATTCCCGGTAACGATGACGCTATCCGCGCTATCAAGCTTATCTCTTCCGTAATCGCTGATGCGGTTATCGAGGGCAGACAGGGAACAGACGCTGTAGCTGAGACTGAGGCTGTAGCAGAAGCTGCTGAAGAAACAGAAAACAACTGATTATTGTAAATTACGGAGGGTAAAAAAATGGCACAGATTACTGCAAAAATGGTATCCGATCTCCGCGCACAGACAGGATGCGGAATGATGGACTGTAAGAAGGCTCTCGTTGCTACAGAGGGCGATTTCGACGCTGCAGTTAAGTTCCTTCGTGAAAAGGGTCTTGCATCCGCAGGTAAGAAGGAAAGCAGAATCGCAGCTGAGGGTATTGTAGACGTACTCACAGAGAATGGCGTAACAGCTATGATCGAGGTTAATACAGAGACAGACTTCGTTGCAAAGAACGAAGGCTTCAAGGAGTTCGTTAAGGGACTTCTTAAGACAGTTATTGCAAACAAGCCCGCAAGCGTTGAAGAGCTTCTCGCACTTCCTTATGCAGGAACAGAGGAGACAACAGACGCAGTTCTTAAGGCTAACGTATTCAAGATCGGCGAAAAGCTCAGCATCAGACGTTTCATTATCGTTGAGGGAACAGTTTCCACATACGTACACGGCGGCGGTGTTGCAGGCGTTATCGTAAGCTTCGATACAGACGTTGCTGACAAGGCAGGCTTTGACGAGTTCGCAAAGAACATCGCTCTCCAGATCGCTGCAGGAACAGCTCCCGCATACGTTGCTATCGAGAACGTTCCCCAGAGCGCTATCGACGAAGAGCTTGAGGTTCTTGTTGCTCAGGCTAAGAACGATCCCAAGCTTGCAAGCAAGCCCGACGAGATTCTTAAGAAGATCGTTTCCGGTAAGATCGGCAAGTTCTACGAGAGAGTATGCCTCCTCGAGCAGGCTTACGTTAAGGAAGACGACCTCAAGGTTGGTCAGTACGTAGCTAAGACAGCTAAGGAGCTCGGCGGCTCTATCGCTATCAAGTGCTTCTACCTCTACGAGAAGGGCGAAGGCCTTGAGAAGAGAGAAGATAACTTCGCTGAAGAGATCGAAAAGCTCACAAAGGGTAACTAATAAACATAAAATAAAAGAAGGTTCAAATGAGCCTTCTTTTTTTTATTTAATTGTAAAAATATTTTAAAAGCCCTTTACAAAAGTGATATAATATTATAAAATGTATAATGATAAAAAATGGATTAGTGCGCGAAGCTGTGACAGAGTGAAATCAGCTCTGCCTGCGGCTGCCATGGAAGGAGTGAATAAAATGTCAGGACCGGTATACAAAAGAGCTCTTCTTAAGCTTTCGGGCGGAGCGATGAGCGGAAAGAATAATATACTCGATTTTGATAAGCTTTCAGAGACGTCAAGAGTAATAAAGAGATGCGTTGAAAACGGAACGCAGATGAGCGTGGTAATAGGTGCCGGAAACATATGGCGCGGAAGATCAAGCGGAAAGATGGATAGAACAAGAGCAGACCAGATGGGTATGGCTGCAACCATGATCAATTCTCTTGCTCTTCAGGAAACACTTGAGGAGGCCGGTCAGAAGGCTGTTGTTATGAGCGCTATCGAGATGAAGCCCTTTGCCGAGATATTTGATAAGAATAAGGCTATCGAATATATGGAAAACGGCGCGGTAGTCATATTTGCATGCGGAACGGGACACCCCTATTTCTCAACCGATACTGCAGGAGTACTCAGAGCAGTTGAGATCGGTGCGGATATCGCCCTCTTCTCAAAGGATATCGACGGAGTATACACCGACGATCCCAGAATCAATAAAGATGCGGTTAAGCTTTCAGAGATAACGTATGCAGAGATCCTCTCAAAGGGACTTAAAGTAATTGATACCGCGGCGGCGGCTATCGCTATGGATAACGGACTCAAGACTCTTCTCTTTGCGGCAGAGGATCCTGAGAACGTTGTAAGGGTTCTTGCAGGCGAAAAGCTCGGAACTATTGTGAAATAATAAAAAATAAAATATATCATTCAAAACGGAAAGGAATCAAGCAATGAAGATTGATGTTAAACCTTATGAAGAAAAAATGACAAAGTGTATCTCTGTTACTGAAGAGGAGCTTTCTTTAGTAAGAGCAGGAAAGGCAAATCCCGCAGTTCTCAACAAAGTAAACGTTGAGTACTACGGCTCGCCCACAGCTATCCGCGATATCGCAACAATTTCTGTTCCCGATGCAAGAACAATTACAGTTCAGCCCTGGGACAAGAGCATACTTAAGGGTATTGAGAAGGCAATTCTCGCATCCGATCTCGGAATTACACCCCAGAACGACGGAACACTTATAAGACTCGTATTCCCTCCGCTTTCCGAGGACAGAAGAAAAGAGATCGTAAAGCAGATCGAAAAGATGTGCGAGGATGCAAAGGTTGCTCTTCGTAACATAAGACGTGAAGCCAACGACAAGATCAAGGATATGAAGAAGAAATCCGAGATGACAGAGGATGAGGAGAAGGCATCCAACAAGAACGTTCAGGATCTCACAGATAAGTACATCAAGAAGGTTGACGAGCTCTGCGCTAAGAAGAAGGCAGAGATCATGTCTATCTGATAAAATAACAGTAAGGTGGATATCATGAGCTTTGAAAATGCTCCGCTTGAGCATATTGCTTTCATAATGGACGGTAACGGAAGATGGGCGAAAAAGCGCCTGCTTTCAAGATCGTTCGGTCATAGAGAGGGTGTAAAAACTCTTGAAAGGGTAGTAGACTACTGTGCCGAGATCGGTATAAAATACGTTACCGTATATGCGCTTTCAACCGAAAATCTTGCAAGACCCGAGGATGAGGTTAGAACTCTTCTCGAGCTTTTCAAGAAGTATATTGACGACGGTTTTACAAGAGCGCATCAGAAACAGAGCCAGATAATAGTTATAGGAGATACCTCCATACTCGGAGAAGAGTATATGAATAAGGCTAAGAGGCTCGAAAAAGAGACCGAGCAGTATGAGAAAAAACTGATCATAGCCTTTAACTACGGCTCAAGAGCGGAAATTGTAAGAGCGGCGAAGATGATGGCGCAAAGCGGAGATACCGACTATTCGGAAAAAGGCTTTGCAAAATATCTCTATACGAGTGATATCCCCGATCCCGATCTGATAGTAAGGTCTGCAGGAGAAGAAAGGCTTTCGAACTTTCTTCTCTGGCAGGCTGCGTATTCGGAGTTTTATTTCACCGATACGCTTTGGCCCGATTTCGACAAAAAGGACGTTGACGAAGCGGTGAGCTCGTTTATGTCAAGAAAAAGAAACTTCGGAAAAGTACCGAAATAAGCGAAAAGAGAAGTAGATATGCTTAAAAGAATAATTACGTCAGTAGTAGCGCTTCTGATTTTTTTACCCTTTCTCATATTTTCCGCAGAGCCTGCATTCGTTTTCGTTATCCCGATGGCGCTTCTCGCACTTGCGGCGGTTTATGAGATCGCGAAATGCACAGGTGTGAAAAACAGACCGCTCTTTGTTGTGCCCTTTTATGTGTTTGCAATAGCAGAGAGCATTATGGCAAGATATATAGCCGATGACGGCAAATTTTTCACGTATACAGCTCTTGCAGTCTTCCTGCTTATCTTTATCTCATTTGCTCTTGCAACCTTTTCAAAGGGAAAAATTCACGTTCTCGACGCATCGTGTGCGGCAATGGCATCGGTTTACGTTTCGCTTTCATTTGCCTTCCTTATAAGACTCAGAGATTTCTCTCTCGGCGGAGTAAGCGTAGGCGCAAAGATATTCGTGCTTTCATTCCTTTTCGCGTGGGTGCCTGATATAGGCGGCTACTTTGCAGGAAGATTTTTCGGAAAGAGAAAGCTTATTCCCGACGTTTCGCCCAAGAAGACGGTAGAAGGTCTTTACGGGGGCATTTTGCTCAGCGTGGTTGCGGCTCTTATTTATTCTTTTGTAATAAGTGCAAAGCCTATGGGATATCTTGTGTTTGCGATCCTCGGAGCACTCTGTGCGCTCGTTTCTGTGTGCGGAGATCTTCTTGCATCGCTTATCAAGAGACACTACGGTATCAAGGACTATGGCTTTATATTCCCGGGTCACGGAGGAGTAATGGATAGATTCGACAGCGTGATAGCTGTTGCTCCCGTTCTTTATATACTCGTTTTCGTGCTTTCCGAGTTCGGAATATTTACATCATCGTTATTCTGAGGAATCTAATATGAATAAAAGAAAAATAACCATTCTTGGTTCAACAGGGTCGATCGGGCGGCAGTCAATTGAGGTTGCTGCCCTTAATTCTATTGAGGTGGAGGCTATCTCTGCCAAAAGCAGCGTGGATCTTATAGAAAAGCAGGCAAGAGAGCTTAACGTAAAATTTGCGGCTCTCTCAGATCCGCTTGCCGCCAAAGAGCTTAAAAGCCGTCTTTCGGATACTAACATAAGAGTATTTGAAGGTTCTGACGGTATAATAGAAATGATAAAGAATACAGAGAGCGAGCTTAATATAAATGCTCTCGTGGGAAGAGCAGGTCTTCCCGTTACGGTTGCAACTCTTGAAGAAAAAAAGACGCTTGCACTTGCAAATAAGGAATCGCTTGTTTGCGCAGGAGAGACCGTAAATAAAATAGCAAAGGAAAACAACGCGAAAATACTTCCGGTCGACAGTGAGCATTCTGCTATCTGGCAGTGCCTTTCGGCAGGAAGACGCGATGATATATCAAGACTCATTCTTACCGCGTCGGGCGGACCCTTCTTTGGAAAGAAGAGGGAGGAGCTGTCCTCTGTTACCCGCAACGAGGCGCTTGCGCACCCTACCTGGAGTATGGGCGCAAAGATAACCATCGACAGCGCAACCATGATGAACAAGGGCTTTGAGATAATCGAAGCGGTACATCTTTTTAATATCCCTGCAGAGAAGGTCGACGTTCTCGTTCACAGAGAGAGCATAGTTCACTCTATGGTCGAATTCTGCGACGGAGCGGTTATATCGCAAATGGGAGTGCCCGATATGAAGACCTGCATATCGCTTGCGCTTTCATATCCCGAAAGATACCTGACGGGCGAAAAACGACTCGATCTTACCAAAAAGCCGCTCACCTTCTATGAGCCTGACAATATTACCTTCCCGCTTATGGATCTTGCAAGAGAGTGCGTTTCACTCGGCGGATCATATCCTGCCGTTCTCAACAGCGCAGACGAAGCGGCGGTAAAGCTTTTCCTTGAAAACAGGATCGGCTTTATTGATATAAGCAATATTATTGACAGAGCAGTGCATACTTATGGTAAAGAGGGAGATTTCTCGCTGTCCGAAATAGGATACATTTCGGATAAGGTGGAGAGTGAGATACTCAAGAAATTCGGATAATCGGAGGAAAATAATTGTTATACTATTTATTCGCATTAATAGCGTTCAGCCTTCTTGTGCTCGGACATGAATTCGGACATTATATTACAGCAAGAATGTTCGGCGTTACCGTATATGAATTTTCGGTAGGTATGGGACCGAAGATATTCACCTACACCTCAAAGAAAACGAATATAAAATATTCATTAAGATGGATACCCATCGGCGGATACGTAAGTATGGCGGGTGAGGATGCCGAGTGTGACGACCCTAATTCGCTTAACAAAAAGCATCCCTGGAAAAGAATTGTAATACTTGCCGCAGGCGGTGTTATGAATATAATTCTGGGCGTTATACTTATGTTCAGCTACGTAATTGCAAGCCCGGGAATAGGATCAAACGTGATCCACAGCTTTAACGAAAACTCTGTTTCAGCACACGTTCTTAAAGAAAATGATAAGATCGTTTCGGTAAACGGAGCAAGCACGTCTATTTCAAGCGCTCTTCTTTATGAAATAATGTGGAGCGGAGGAGAGAATGAGAGCTTTGTCACTCTTGATGAAAACGGAAGCGAGATAACTATCGAAAACGTTACCGTAATGGATCTTACAGTTGTAAGAAACGGAGAGACTCTTAAGCTCAAGGTTCCTTTTGCAAACGAGGAATACGAGGGTGTTAATTTCGGAACCGCCGATTTCAAGGTATGGGGCGAAAGAAAGACCTTTTCAAATGTTATGAAGCATACCGTAGGCGAGACGGGTCTTGCCGCAGTTCAGGTATGGGAATCGCTCGTGGGAATAATCACGGGCAGATTCGGAATACAGCATCTTTCCGGTCCCGTAGGAGTTACCGAGGCGGTCGGAGAGTCGATAAAGGTGGGAATTGCACCCTTCCTTTTCATTCTCGGACTGATTTCTGTCAACCTCGGACTTGTGAACCTCTTGCCAATTCCCGCGCTTGACGGAGGAAGACTCGTTTTCCAGTTCATAGAGCTTATCTTCAGAAAGTCGGTCAACAGAGAGATAGAGGCAAGAATACACGCGGCAGCTCTTATAATACTTTTCGGATTTATAATAATAGTAACCTGTAAGGACGTAGTGAGACTGTTTTAGATATGAATTATAACGAAATAAGAAGAAAAACAAAGGAAATAAAGGTCGGAGGACTCATAATAGGAGGTAATGCACCCGTTTCGGTGCAGTCTATGACAAATACCTCAAGTACCGATTACGACGCGCTCTACAGACAGATAAAGTCGCTTGAGGCGGCAGGATGCGATCTTGTGCGCGTTGCAATACCCGATATGGAGGCTGTCCGCGTCCTTTCGAAAATCAAGGAATCTGATATAAAAATACCGATTTCGGCTGATATACACTTTGACTATAAGCTTGCGATAGCGGCGGCGCAGGCAGGCGCTGATAAGATAAGAGTCAATCCCGGAAATATAGGGGATAAGGACAGAATAAAGGCAGTCGCAGATGAGTGCCGCCTTCGCGGTATTCCGATCAGAGTGGGAGTCAACGGCGGCTCGCTTGATAAGAAGGTTCTCGCGAGATATGAGGAGCCGTCGGGAAAAGCTCTTGCAGAGTCTGCTCTTGAAAACGTAAGAATACTTGAGAGCTTTGATTTTGATAATATCGTGGTTGCCGTTAAGTCGTCAAACGTTGCAAGAATGACAGAGGCAAACGAGATCATAGCGTCAAGCTGTCAGTATCCCATCCACCTCGGCGTGACAGAGGCGGGAAGCTCATTTGCGGGAACAGTCAAGAACTCGATAGGAATAGGCTCGCTTCTCTTGAAGGGAATAGGCGATACTATCAGAGTTTCGCTTACTGCCGATCCTGTGCTTGAAATAAAGAGCGGAAGACAGATACTCGCAACGCTCGGAATGGATAATAAGAGAAATATAGAAATAGTGTCCTGCCCCACCTGCGGAAGAACCAAGATAGATCTTATCGGACTTGTGAACGAGTTTGAGTCAAGAATTTTGGAGATCACCACAGAGAAAAAGCTCAAGGTTGCAATTATGGGATGCGTTGTAAATGGACCGGGAGAAGCGTCGGATGCCGATATCGGTGTTGCAGGCGGAGAAAAGGAAGCAATGCTCTTCAAGAAGGGCAAAACTGTCAGAAAGATTCCCGAGGACAGAATAATAGATACACTTATCGAAGAGATAAATCAACTTTAAGATTGTAAAAGAGGAAGACAAATGTCGGCTGTAAGCTTTCTTGAAAAATTTTCAAGATTTTCACCCACCGAGAAAGAAAGAGAAATACTCGGCGATATAACTGAATATACGCTCAGAATCGACAAGGAGCAGAGAATGCTTGAGGCGCAGGTGTGCTTTGATAAGGTAGTGCCGAAGTCTGAGCTTTACGCTATCGAGAATTCAATTGCAAGAGATTATCAGCTTGCGATGGTAAGAATACTCCCGAAATATAAGAGCGCGCTCTATTCAAGTAATGCGGTGCACGATGCCATAATAGAGGCATACCGCATCGGAATGGTCAGCCGAGGATTTTTTGAGGATTATTCCGTAACCTATGAGGGGAACAGAATAATCATTTCAATAGGTCTCGGACCGGGAGGAGCTGCACTTCTTTATAAGGCAGGTACCGATAAGCTTATTGAAAGCATCATAAAGAGTGAATTTTCGGTCGACGTTGAGGTGGTTATAGAGTCAAAGGGCTCTATCGATGCCCTTTATGAGGAATTCGATGCACGAAACAGAGAAAAGCTTGCGGCGGTAAGAGCCGAAAATCAGAGAGAGGCTTCAAGACGAGCGCAGGAGATCTCTGCGGCAAGTGCAGAGGTTGAGAAGGAGGAGGGACACCCCTATTCGCCTTCGGTAAATGATAATGCGTGCGATTTCTCGCAGGACGGATACATCGTATCCGCGGGATATATGAAATTCGATACGTCAGAGCTTTCCGAATTCTGGGGTGCTGATTTTGAGCACGGAGACTATACTCCTCTTCGTGAATTAAGACCCTCCAAGGAAAAAATAAGAGTTGCGGGTCAGGTTGTAAGCTACGATTCAAGACCGCAGAGAAACGGCAAAAAAACCACCTTTACGATCAATATTACAGATAACGAATCGTCTATTCCCGTCAGAATGTCGCTTGATAACGAGGAGGCGGCAGGGCTTGAGAAGATACTCGGCAAGGCAGGACGAAAGATACAAAGAGGAATACAGACGGTCGTGGTTCTTTACGACCTTTCGCTTTCTGTTTTCGGCACTGTAGTGCCCGAAATGAACGATCAGGGCTTCTACGTAAAGCCTATATCGATCGTCAAGGTAAAGAAGCTTGACAGAGAGGATAATGCCCCCGAAAAGAGAGTTGAGCTTCATCTGCACACCAATATGTCGCAGATGGACGCGCTGATTTTCCCCGAGCTTGCGGTTGAAAGAGCAAAAAGCTGGGGATGGGATGCCATTGCTGTCACAGACCACGGAAATCTTCAGGCGTTCCCCATAATGATGCCGGTTGCCGAAAAGCTTGGAATAAAAATGCTTTACGGACTTGAGGCATACTACGTGGACGACACAAGCAGAGCGGTATTCGGAGAGCGAGACATAACCTTTGAGAGCGATGAAATGATCGTTTTCGATATAGAAACGACAGGACTTTCGCCTCTTAAGGATAAGATAACCGAGATCGGAGCGGTAAAGATAAAGGGCGGCGAGATAATAGAGGTCTTCAATACCTTCGCCGATCCCGAAATGCATATCCCCGAGAATATAACCACTCTCACGGGAATTACCGACGAGATGGTAAAGGGCGCGCCCTCGCAGGCGGAGGCTACAAAGGCGTTCCTTGATTTTGCGGGCGACAGAATGCTTATTGCTCATAACGCATCGTTTGATACAAGCTTTATAAGAAAAGCGGCAAGCGATGCATCGCTCCCCTTTGAAAACACCTATCTTGATACGGTCGCTGTTTCAAGATACGTTAACCCCGAGCTTAAAAAGCACAAGCTCGATATAATTGCCGAGCACTATAAGCTTGGTGAATTTAACCACCACAGAGCATCTGACGATGCAGAAATGCTCGCGCAGATCTTCTTCAGAATGATCGAAAGACTCGGTGAAGAGGGAATACTCACGCTTGACGATCTCAATACCGCAATGAGCGATAATGCAAATCCGCTCAAGCTCCGTCCTTACCATATGGTAATTCTCGTAAAGAATATGGACGGAATGAAGAACCTCTACAAGCTTGTGTCCGAAAGCTATCTTAACTATTACAGAAGAAGCCCAAGAATACCCAAGAGCCTTCTTAAGCAGCACAGAGACGGTCTTATAATAGGATCTGCGTGTGAGGCAGGGGAGCTTTTCAGAGCGGTTATCAAGAATGCATCGGACGATCAGCTTGAGGAGATCGCATCATTCTACGATTATCTTGAGATACAGCCTATCGCAAACAACAGATTCCTTATAGAAAACGGCGAAGCAAAGGATGACGAAATGCTGAGAGATTTCAACCGTAAGATAGTTGAGATCGGCGAAAAGCTCGGAAAGCCTGTTGTTGCTACCTGCGATGCCCACTACATGAACAAAGAGGACGATCTTTACAGAAGGATCCTGCTTGTGGGTCAGAAGTTCTCTGACGGCGATAAGGAGCATCAGCTTTACTTAAGAACGACCGAGGAAATGCTTGAGGAATTCGCATATCTCGGAGAAGAAAAGGCATATGAGGTCGTTGTAACCAATACAAGAAAAATAGCGGAGCAGGTAGAGAATATAAGACCTATTCCCGAGGGAACCTATACGCCTAATATGGAGGGCGCAGAGGAGGATCTTCAGAATATGTGCTGGGAAAGAGCGAGATCGATGTACGGCGACGATCTTCCCCCGCAGGTTGAAAAAAGACTTGCCAAGGAGCTTGAATCTATCATAAAGCACGGATTTGCGGTGCTTTATATGATTGCGCAGAAGCTTGTTTGGTATTCCGAGTCGCAGGGATATCTCGTCGGTTCAAGAGGATCGGTAGGATCATCCTTCGTTGCAACGATGGCGGGTATCTCGGAGGTTAACCCTCTGCCTCCGCACTACAGATGCAAAAACAGACATTATAATGAATTCATAGAGGACGGAAGTGTGGGAAGCGGATTCGACCTTCCCGACAAGAACTGTCCTATATGCGGAGAAAAGCTTATAAACGACGGACACGATATCCCCTTCGAGACCTTCCTTGGCTTCTACGGAGACAAGTCGCCCGATATAGACCTTAACTTCTCGGGCGAGGTTCAGGGAAAGGTGCATAAGTATACAGAAGAGCTTTTCGGGGCCGAAAACGTGTTCAGAGCGGGAACCATAAACTCGCTCGCGTCAAAAACTGCATACGGATACGTTATGAAGTATCTTGACGATCACAAAATATCGCTTAACAGAGCCGATATAGACAGAATAGTAAACGGCTGTGTGGGAGTCAAGAAGACAACGGGTCAGCATCCGGGAGGAATCATCGTTGTACCGAGAGAGTACAGCGTGTTCGATTTCACACCCGTTCAGCATCCTGCCGATGACCCCGATTCAAGCATAGTAACCACCCACTTTGCGTTTACCTATCTTCACGATACCATACTTAAGCTTGATGAGCTCGGACACGATGTTCCGACCAAATATAAGTGGCTTGAAAACTACACGGGTCTGTCCGTAATGGACGTTCCGATGAATGACCCGAAGGTATATAAGCTCTTCACGTCGACCGAGCCTCTTGGCGTTACTCCCGACGATCTTCTTGGATGCGAGGTGGGAACGTATGCTCTCCCCGAGTTCGGAACAAGATTCGTTCAGCAGATGCTTATAGATGCTCAGCCGCAGAATTTTGCAGACCTTCTTCAGATATCGGGTCTGTCGCACGGTACAGACGTGTGGCTCGGCAATGCGCAGGAGCTTATTAAGGACGGTACGTGTAACATTTCAAAGGTTATCGGAACAAGAGACAGTATCATGCTTTCTCTCATAGCATACGGAATGGACAACGCGGTCTCCTTCAAGATAATGGAGTCTGTAAGAAAGGGTAAGGGTCTTACCCCCGAATGGGAGACCTCGATGCGCGAAACGGGCGTTCCCGATTGGTATATAGATTCGTGTAAAAAGATCAAGTACCTCTTCCCGAAGGCTCACGCTGCGGCATACGTTATGTCGTCAATAAGACTTGCGTGGTATAAGGTCTATAAGCCTCTTGAATTCTATGCCGCATACTTCTCGGTTGCACCGGGCGGCTTTGATGCCGAGATCGCAATGAAGGGAAGAGGCAGAATCAGAGAGTTTATTGAGGAAATACAAAAGAAGGGTAAAGAGGCGTCGGCAAAGGAAAACGAAGCGGTTTCAACCTTCCAGCTCGTAAACGAGGCTATGGCAAGGGGAATCAAGTTCCTTCCCGTAGACCTTTACAGATCACATGCAAGCGCATTCCTTCCCGAGGACGGAAAGATAAGGATTCCCTTTAATGCACTTCCGGGACTTGGAGATACTGCGGCGGCAAAAATAGTTGAAGCAAGAGAGGGAACGCTTTTCTCAAGAGAAGAGCTGAGAGAAAAGGCGGGACTTTCAAAGTCAATTATGGAGCTTCTTGCGAATAACGGAGTTCTTGACGGACTTTCTGAAACCAATCAGATATCACTTTTCTAAAAAAATCCAAATAATTTTTTGAAAATTTGAAAAAGCACTTGAAATATTAAGGTGAGTGTGATATAATTACGCCGTATTTTATAAAGATAACAGAAAGGCAAGTGAATTTACAATGAACTATGCAAGTGAAGTATTAAAGAATGTTGAAACAAAATACGCCGATCAGCCCGAATTTGTTCAGGCGGTAAGAGAGGTTCTTGAATCTCTTGCGGTTGTAGTTGATAAGAACGAGGAGCTTTACAGAAGAGAAGCTATACTCGAAAGAATGGTAGAGCCCGACAGACAGATCGTTTTCAGAGTACCGTGGATTGACGATAACGGAAACATCAGAGTCAATACAGGTTACAGAGTTCAGTTCAATAACTCGATCGGACCTTACAAGGGAGGTCTCAGACTTCATCCTTCGGTAAACCTCGGAATTATGAAATTCCTCGGATTCGAGCAGGTTCTTAAGAACTCGCTCACGGGTCTTCCCATAGGCGGAGCAAAGGGCGGATCCGATTTTGATCCCAAGGGCAAGAGCGACAGAGAAATTATGAGATTCTGCCAGTCCTTTATGACAGAGCTTTACAAGTATATCGGTGCTGACGAGGACGTTCCCGCGGGCGATATCGGTGTAGGTGCAAGAGAGATCGGATATTTCTACGGTCAGTATAAGAGACTTACGGGTCTTTACGAGGGTGTTCTTACAGGTAAGGGACTCTCTTACGGCGGATCGCTCGTAAGAAAGCAGGCTACCGGATACGGACTTCTCTATATGACAAACGAGCTTATGAATGACGTAGGACTTTCACTTAAGGGTGCAGAGGTTGCTATCTCGGGTGCAGGTAACGTTGCTATCTATGCCGCAGAGAAGGCTATTCAGCTTGGTGCAAAGGTAGTCACAATGAGCGATTCTACCGGCTGGATCTATGATAAGAACGGCGTAAATCTTGACGCTGTCAAGGAGATCAAGGAAGTTAAGAGAGCAAGACTTTCCGAGTATACAAATTACGTTCCCGATGCAGAGTATCACGAGGGCAAGGGCGTTTGGACGGCAAAGTGCGACGTTGC
>JAFQWB010000078.1 GCA_017407725.1 Clostridia bacterium
ACTCCCGTTGCTGATGCGGCTCAGGAGAATAATGCGCTTGTCGCACCCGAGCAGGATAAAATGAAGGATCAGAGCCTTCTTCCTTACATATCCGAAAACGGAGTTGACGGTCAGAATACAGGAGCTGCTGACAGCGCTATGATTGACTGCAAGGAGCAGTATGACAAATATCGCATAGAGGATGAGCATATCCGCTATCTCGGCGAGGTTAAAAAGCTTGACAAAATAAAGAACAGAAAGTCTGCTGCAAAGAAAGAAGCCATAGCAAGTGCTGATTTCAAGGATAAAGATATGACAAAGGCTTATGCTGAGAGCAGTGCTGAGCTCGTTGGCGCAAGAATGAAGTATGATATCGGTGCAGGAAACAGTGAGCTTGCAATTGAGCTTCTTAAATTCGGAGCTCAGAATACCTCGCAGAAAAGCGAGCTTGCAGAACAGAAAAAGCGTCTTAAGAGTCTTAAAAAGTCTATAAAAAAAGCTAAGAAGCTTGAGAAGAAGGCTACCGCACGTTATTACACCGTTCTCTATAAGGAAAAGGAGAGCCCCGCTGTTGCTAAAAAGGCAAAGAAGCAGGAGCGTCTTAAAGCTGTTGTAGAAAAGCTTGAAACCCTTCTTAACGAAAGAGAGAGTCTTGATAAGAGACTTGCTTCTCTCTACAGAGGCGCTGAGAACAGATCGGGCGGAAAGGTGAGAATAAAGGCGGAGAGAAAGAGATATAAGGTAGCAAAGAAGGTTCACCGCAGTCTTAAGGCTTCCTATAACCGTTTTAACAAGATGGATATTCCCGAATCTCTCAAGATCAAGATTCGCTATCTCTTTAATACAAAGATTGTTTCAAAGTCCACCGTTGCATATTCCAAGTATCTTCTCAAGAAGCTTAAGCCCAAGGGTGCTGCAAGAGCAGAGCTTAAGAGAAACATAAGAAAGGCAGAGAAATCGCTTGCTCTTCTTGAGGTCAGCCTCAAGAAGCTTACCAAAAAGGCAAACAAGCTCAACGAAAAGAGAATTAACCGCAAGACCTTCTTCAAGACTTTCCTCTTCCTCGTAATTGTAGCTGTAATCGCAGGCGTATGCATTTACGTGCTTGGCAATAAGTAATTTGGGTTTTAGTATAGGAGGATTTTAAAGATGTTCAGAAGCAGATTCAATACTACACTTGTTCGCGACCTCGATAGCTCGGACCGCGCTGCAGAGATAATGAGCCTTGAGGATTCCCGCGAGGAAATTAACAGAGATATAGAAGAGCTCCTTGTTGAGTACAGAAAGCTTACAGGCCGCAGATATGCAACCAAGGGCGCTAAGAAAATAGGAAAAACCAAGAAGGATTATTCTTATTGGCATAAATTTTTCTGATATAATATAATAATTCTTATTAACTTATTATTTATTTTTGAAAAAGTATTGATTTTCAGAAAAAAAGTGTTATAATATAGGTAGGATATGATAAAGAAAAAGGAGAGTGACCGAAAGGCCACTCTCTTTTATGTAAAGAGAAAGGAAGCCTTTTTATGAAAATGGGAGTAAAGGATAAGGTACGCGAGGCTATAGAGCCTACGGTAACTGAGCTTGGATACAGAATCTGGGACGTCACCTATCAGAAGCTCGGAGCCGATTATCACCTTGAGATAACCATTGACTCTGATGAGGGAATTAATATTGACGATTGTGAGAAGGTGCACAGAGCTATCGATCCTATTCTGGACGAGAGGGATTATATCGAGGGCTTTTATTACCTTGAGGTTTCCTCACCCGGAATTGAGAGGGAGCTTAGATGCGAGGAGCATATAAGACTTTCTTTGGGACAGAAGGTTGAGGTCAAGCTTTTCTCGGCTAAGGACGGAAGAAAATCCTTCGTTGCTATGCTTGATTCGTATGACGATGGCAAGGTTTCTCTTATTCTTGACGGCGAAACCTTGACCTTGTCTGAAAGCGAAATATCCAAAATGACAACGGTGTTTTTTGATTGATAAATAAAATTAAATACAGAGAAAAAAGAAAGGACCGTTATTTCCGCAAAGTAACGGGGGTACAAGACAAAAATGAACGCAGATTTTTTTAACGCCCTTGACCTTCTCGAAAAAGAGAAGGGGATTCCCAAGGAGTACATGATTGAAAAGGTTGAGGCGGCTCTTGCAAATGCTTGCAGAAAAGAGGTTGGCCCTACCGCGCAGGTCAGAGTTCAGCTTGACCAGACCAAGAACGATTTCCGTGTTTTCTGGCAGAGAAACGTTGTTCCGGACGGAGAGGTTACCGAC
>JAFQWB010000006.1 GCA_017407725.1 Clostridia bacterium
ACTGCGGACTTTGCCGCGAGCTCAAGAAAATATCGCGTATTATGCCCTTTACACTCAGCTATGATTTTACCTTTCTTGCCCTTTGCAGAATGGCGGCAGAAAATGACGGCATAAGCTTTTCTACGTGCAGGTGCGCCGCCAGACCCTTCAAAAAGCATTGCTACGTCTGTGCCGAAGGCTCACTAAGATACTGTGCTGAAGCATCAGCCCTGCTTACCGCAGAAAAGCTTCGCGACGATATGAACGACTCTCACGGAATAAAAAAGCTTCTTGCAGGATCTGCATACAAAAAAATGAAGCGCATCCTTCGCAAAATACGACATCCTCTGCCGAGTGAAGCTGTTAAAATCGAGCTTGAAAAGCTATCCGACTCTGAAAACGCGCTTTGCGAGAGCGTTTACGACGGAGCCGAGCACTTCGGCGCTCTTCTTGCAGAGATATTTTCCTTCGGACTTTCAGATGAAATTAAATCAGATCTTTATAATATCGGATATGCGGTCGGAAGATGGATATACATTATCGACGCCTATTCGGATATCAAAGACGATCTTAAGAGCGGCTCTTACAATCCCTTTATCCTTTCGGGAAGCAATTCTGACGATCCCGACTTCAAAAAGAAAATATCAGACGCTCTTTCATACGAAATCGCAAGCACTCTTCCCTATACAAACAGACTTCTGGCATCGGCGGACAAAGGAATTGCCGAAATAATAAAGAATATCCTTTACGTCGGTATGCCTGCGATCGCAAACGACGTAATATACAAAAACAGAAAAATCAAAGACAAAGAGGACATCCCGGATGAGAGATCCATATAGCATTCTCGGCGTAACACCCGAATCAACCGACGACGAAATAAAGAAGGCTTATTATAAGCTTGCAAGAAAATACCACCCCGACAATTACACCGACCCTCAGAAAAGCGCGGCGGCTTCTGACAAAATGAAACAGATAAACGAGGCTTACGATGAGATAAAAAGACTTCGTTCACCCTCGTCATCCAGAGAAAAGAGCCACTATTCGGGCTCGTCAGACGTAAAAAACGTGCTTCTCAGAGTAAGAGAATATATAAACACAGGCAGATTCACCGAAGCAAACGCAATTCTCGATTCGGTTGCGGCAGAGTCAAGAAACGCAGAGTGGAACTTTTTAAGAGCCTGTATCCTGATAAGATACGGCAGATATTACGATGCACAGAATCATCTTGAATACGCCTGCAGAATGGACCCGTCCAACACCGAATACAAGGAAACTCTTGAAAGACTGCATGATATGAGCAGCTACGGAAGCGCGCAGCAGACCTATTCAGATTCGATCGGCTGCTCTGTTTGCGATATCTGCATGAATCTTCTTTGCATCAACACTCTTTGCAGCTGCTGCGGCGGAAACTCACTTCGCTGCTTCTGATAAAATAACGAGATGAAAAGAACCAAAAAGCTTACCGTTTGCGCTATGATGTGCGCTCTCAGTGTCGTAATTCTCTATCTTGCATCGTTCTTCACAACGATAGACCTCTCGGTCTCGCTTATTGCCTCGCTTATAATGCTTCTCACTGTTGAGGAGCTTGGCTACAAGGCGGCATTTTCGGTCTTTGTTTCGACCTCTCTGCTCTCATTTTTACTGCTTCCGCAAAAATACGTTGCGGCAATGTATCTGCTTTTTTGCGGCATTTACCCCATAATAAGAGTATTCTTCGAAAGACTCCCAAGGGCTATACGTCTTATCGCAAAGCTACTTTATTTCGGGGCAACTCTTACCGCCGTGCTTGTTTTCGCAAAGCTTGTTCTTAACATCGAGCTATACACGGGATACATGCTGATCCTCTTTTACGCGATATGCGTTCTGACCTTTTTACTATCGGATCTCTTTATAAAAAGATTCACTCTGCTGTACAGATTCAGGCTCAGACGAAGACTTGGACTTGACAAATTCTTCAGGTAACTTTAGTTTACATTTACAATCAAAACGGGCGTTTTCGCATGAAACGCCCGTTTTTGATTTGTTTTATTCTTCTTTTCCTCTTATTCTTGCGCTTGGCACTCTTTTCCTTACCGTTTCAAGAAAGACTTGCATCATCTCTTCAGAGTATGCCGAAAAGCCATCTCCGTCAATAAGATCTCCCGAATCGGCAAAGGACTGAAGGAAATAGGCATCGGCGCCCTCAATAAGCTTTCCTATCTCATCAAAGTCGCTCTCATCGTGAAGAGGGTCAACCACGGTTGTTCTGAATTCGTAACAAACTCCGCTCTCCATTATGTATTTTACCGATTTTTTTATATCCTCGATATCGACGTCGGTTCCCGTTGCAAGGGTGTATTTATCGGGTGAGGACTTAATATCCATTGCAAACTTGTCAACCGCACCTCTCTCTATAAGCTCCTTTATCATCTCGGGCTTACTGCCATTGGTATCTATCTTGACCGAATATCCGTGCGATTTTATTTTGAGCGCAAAATCGGCTATATCCTTTCTTAGAAGAGGCTCTCCGCCGGTGATACAAACTCCGTCAAGCACGCCCTGCCTCTTTCTGAGAAATTCGAAAAACCTTTCTTCGCTTATATTTTCAGCCTCACCCGGTCTTTCAACGAGAAGGGCGTTGTGACAAAACGGACATCTGAAATTACATCCACCGAGAAAGACGGTGCAAGCAACCTGTCCCGGATAATCAAGAAGGGTCAGCTTCTGAAGTCCCGATATTATCATTTTATCATCTCCTTGTTTGTAAACTTTAGTTGCTATTATCCAAGCGTGAGTGCAAAATAGCCGCAAATTCCGCTTTTTTCTTCAGGAACGAGCGAATTTACAGCCTTGTTTTCACAAGAATCGCTTGCAATACACACCGAGGCTTCGGTGCTTTTTGCGGATACAAAACATGACAAAGCCCTTTCGGCATCGTCCTTGTCGCCGAGAAGCTCGTCAATATGCAAACTTTCGTTTACATCAGAGACAGCAAAGCACACCCCGCCTGACATATAAAAATCATAAAACACAGAAAGCACGTCTGCGCTCCATTTCACAAATTTACTGCCGTAACGTGCAAAAAGATATTCGTTTCGTCTTGTAACGTACTCATCTGCATTAATTTTCAAAAGCGGCTTTTTCTCTCTGCAGAGCCTCGCGCTTATTCTGTTTTCAAAGAAGCCGTCCGCAAATCCGATTCTTTTGTAATAGCCCTTAAGCCCCTCGCTTGCAGGAGAAAGAAAATAAAGTACGTTCTTTTTTTCAAGCTCACCGATAACCGCTTTTTGCATATCGGCGCATATTCCCTCGCCTCTGTAGGCAGGGTCTGTTCCTACCGCATAACCGTAATACGCCTTTTTCCCGTCAAACTCACATTCGATAAGATACTGTGCGGCGGCAATATTTTCTCCCTTTACCGCGCAGACACATATACATTTATCAAAAAGTCTTTCAAAAAACAAATCGACAAACTGTTTGCCATCGTCAAAACAAAGAAGCCAGAGCCTTTTAAGAGCGTCAATATCTTCTCTTTTCCCGAGTCTGAAAATATGCATAGCGTACCTCCGTGCCGTTATGTATAATATTATATCACATTTTTTTGTTTTATACAATGTTTTTTTACTACATTACTTGAAAAAAGATTATCTTTTTGTTATAATATAAGATGGTAATCATTTTTATCGGAGGCAAAGCCAAGCTATGAATATTAACGAAAAAATTGCCGCGGAGCTTGGGATAAGGGTATCTCAGGTAGACGCCGCGGTAGCACTTATTGATGAAGGAAACACAATACCTTTTATAGCGCGTTACAGAAAGGAAGCACACGGATCTCTTGACGACCAGGTTCTTCGCGCGCTTTCCGAAAGACTTACTTATTTAAGAAATCTTGAAGAGCAGAGAGAAAAGGTCAGAGCCGCAATCGAAGCCCAGGGCAAGCTTACAGACGAGATTGCAGAGTCGCTTGATGCCGCTCAGACAATGACGGAAATAGATGATATATACCGCCCCTTCAGACCCAAGAGAAGAACTCTTGCATCGATTGCAAAGGAAAAGGGACTTGAGCCTCTTGCTCTTGCTATATATGCGCAGGAAAAGAATTCTCCTGCACCCATCGAGCTCGCAAAGGACTACGTAAACGAAGAGCTTAAGGTAAACACACCCGAGGAAGCACTCAAGGGTGCGCTTGACATCGTTGCAGAAATGATCTCAGACGATGCGGATCTTCGTAAGCTTCTCCGTATGCACTGCATGGAAAAGGGAGTGCTCTCATCCAAGGGCGACGCAGAAGATCTCGGAGTATACGAGACCTATGCCGACTACTCAGAGCCCTGCGCAAAGATCGCAGGACACAGAGTTCTCGCGGTAAACCGAGGAGAGCGCGAGGAAATACTCAAGGTCAAGATCAATCTTGAAAGAAGCTCTGCTGTTGATATTGTATACAAGGCGCACGTCAAAGAGGGCTCACCCTGCACAGATGCCGTAATTTCCGCGGCAGACGACGCTTACGACAGACTTATTTTCCCTTCGATCGAAAGAGAGATCAGAAACGCGCTTACCGACACGGCTTGCGAGAACGCCATCAAGGTATTCTCGGTAAACCTCCGTCAGATACTTATGCAGGCACCCGTTAAGGGCAAGACGACACTCGGACTTGACCCCGGCTACAGAACGGGATGTAAGGTTGCGGTCGTTGATGCTACCGGCAAGGTTCTTGACACCGGAGTTATATTCCCCGTTGAACAGTTCGGAAAGGTAGAAGCCGCTAAGGCGAAGATCAAGGACCTTATTAAAAAGCACAAGGTCGAGGTAATTTCGATCGGAAACGGAACTGCGTCACACGAAACCGAAATGTTTGCGGCTGACGTTATCCGCGAGATAGGCGGCGGTGTTGCATACATGGTAGTCAGCGAAGCAGGCGCTTCGGTATACTCTGCATCAAAGCTTGCGGCTGAAGAATTCCCCGATTATGACGTTTCGTTAAGAAGTGCAGTATCTATTGCAAGAAGACTTCAGGATCCTCTTGCAGAGCTTGTAAAAATAGACCCCAAGGCGATCGGTGTAGGTCAGTATCAGCACGATATGCCTCAGAATCAGCTTTCCGATGCGCTTGACGGCGTTGTCGAGGATTGCGTTAACAACGTGGGAGTCGACCTCAACACCGCATCAGTTCAGCTCTTATCAAGAGTTTCGGGCGTTCACTCGGGAATTGCAAAGAATATCGTAACCTACAGACAGGAAAACGGCGAATTCAAGTCAAGAAAAGAGCTTCTCAAGGTTCCGAAGCTCGGCGCAAAAGCGTTTGAGCAGTGCGCAGGCTTCTTAAGAGTTCCCGAAAGCTCCAACATTTTTGATAACACCGCGGTTCACCCCGAAAGCTACGACGCCGCAAAGGCACTTATTGCAAGATGCGGATATTCGGATGCCGAGCTTGCTCTCGGAAAGATCTCCGATCTTGACGAAAGAGTCAAGGCTATCGGCAAGGGCGCTCTTGCAAAGGAGCTTGGAATCGGTCTTCCCACGCTTGAGGATATTATTGCCGAGCTCAAGAGACCCGGCCGTGACCCCAGAGATGAGCTCCCCGCTCCCCTTCTCCGCACCGATATTATGAGTCTTGAGGATCTCAAGATCGGAATGGAGCTCAAGGGTACTGTAAGAAACGTTATCGACTTCGGCGCATTCGTCGATATCGGCGTTCACGAGGACGGACTCGTTCACATTTCACAGATCTCAAACAGATACATCAAGCATCCTTCGGAGGTACTCAAGGTAGGCGACATCGTCACCGTATGGGTTCTTACCGTGGATGTTAAGAAAAAGCGCATCGGACTTACGATGAAGAAGCCCAAGGATCAGGCTCAGTAATTAAAAACAAATAAAAAAAAGGAGAAACAGTCATGAAAAAGCTTTCATTCTCACTCTTACTTCTTCTTGCCGCAGTTATTTGCGTATCGCTTATAGCTTGTACAGAGGAAGCCCCCAAAAACACTGCCGCAACAACTACGGCCTCCACAACTACAGCCGCAACAACGTCCTCTCAGGATTTCGGCACACTTACAATTGAAAATATTGAAGGTCTTAAGGAAGGCTCTTCCAAAAAGATTGAAGCAGTATTTTCCAATCCCGAGATCTCCGAGGAGATCACCTACACCTTCGAAGGAAACGACATAAAGATCGAAGACGGAAAGGTTATCGCTCTTGTAGGCGACAAGACGGTTACGGTTACCGCAACAACTCTTCATCACACCGCCACCTTTACAGTAACAACAAAAACAGACAGAGGAACGCTCTCGATCGATACTGTATTTGCATGGGTAGATTACCCCGCCGCCTCCTTCTTCCCCACCTTCTCTCTCCCCGAATACAAGGAGACTCTTACTTACGAGTACGACACTACAGCGCTCACCCTTGATACACAGACCTGCAAGATAACCGCTCTCAAGGAGGGCAACTATAAGGTAAAGGCAACAAGCGAGAACTTCAGCGAGACCTTTACCGTAATAATCGAAAAAGTAAAGAAGGACTCAAAATACAGCGCAGCAAACTTCTCCGGTCAGGCAAATGACAGACTTTCTCAGTGGAACGAAAAGGACACCGACGGAAAGAC
>JAFQWB010000007.1 GCA_017407725.1 Clostridia bacterium
AAAGTGAGGAAATAAAATGAAAAACAAAAGACAGCAGACAATACTGCGCATAATTTCCGATTATGATATAGATACACAGGAGGCGCTTCTCGATAAGCTTAAGGAGAAGGGCTTTGACGTAACTCAGGCAACGGTATCGAGAGACGTTAAGGAGCTCAGAATAATCAAGGTTTCGACCGGCAAGAATTCCTATAAGTATGCAAGCAAGGATATGGAAGATCCGCTTGCCCAGGAAAAATACATAACCATACTCAGAGAGACCGTAATAAGCGCGGTTCCTGCAGGAAATCTTGCGGTAATAAAGACCTATTCGGGCATGGCAAACGCATCTGCGGCGGCTATTGACGTTATATGGAAGAAGGACGTTATCGGTTCTATCGCAGGTGACGATACAATATTCATTGCGCTTGAAACACAGCTTGATGCAAGAGAGCTCTGTGCTGAGATACTCAGGTATCTTGTAAGGTAACGGTATGCTTGCATCACTTCACATTGAAAATATAGCGGTTATAAAAAAGCTCGATACCGATCTTAAGGAAGGCTTTACCGTTTTTACGGGTGAGACGGGAGCGGGAAAATCCATAATAATCGATTCGATAAATCTTCTTCTCGGAGCAAAGCCTCAGAAGGATCTTATCAGAAGCGGAGAGACAAGCGCCACAGTTTCGGGATTTTTTACGGATATACCCGAAAACGTTGAGAGTGCGCTCGCCGAGATCGGTGTTTATCTCGATGAAGATAAGAGCATAACCGTGCAAAGAACGGTATCTGTTGATTCACGAAGCAGCTACCGTATAGGAACGAGAGCTGTTTCGGTTAGCCTTGCAAGAGAGGCGTGTATGCTGCTTGTGAAAATTCACGGACAGCACGACGGAAAAATGCTCAAGGAGCCCGAGCATCACATCGATTATCTTGACAGATACAGAGCGATAGAGCCTGATCTTGCCGAATACAGAGCGGTTTATAATGAGCTTTGCTCTGCAAGACGTGAGCTTGAAAGATACGTAACTGCCGAGAGAGAGGGAATTCGTAAGGCAGAGCTTCTTGAATATCAGATAAAGGATATTGAGGCGGCAAAGCTTAAAAGCGGAGAAGAGGAGGAGCTGCTCCTTGAAAAAAATCTGCTCAGAAACTCAAAGCAGGTATCAAAGCAGCTTACAACGGTTTACAGAGCGCTTTATAAGAATCAGAAGGGTGCATCCGCATCTCAGCTTATAGATATCGCAAGAAAATCTCTTGAGACGCTTACAGATGTCATTCCCGATGCGGAAAAGTATGCAGAGAAGCTTTATGACTGCGAGGCAGAGATAGAGCGTATAGCTCTTGAGGTCTCCGAATATATAAAGGATGAAGGCTACGATCCCGAGATAAGACTCAGTGAGATAGAGGACAGACTCGATATCATTCACAGAATGAAGAGAAAGTACGGCTCAAGCATTGACGAGGTTCTTGAGTTTTACGAAAAATCGTCGCAGGAGCTAAGCGATATAATGTCCTGTAAGGACAGGATCGTCGAATATACGGCACTTTGCGATAAGCTTTATAACGGGGCGCTTTCTCTTGCTCTTGAAATAAGTGAGAAAAGAGAAAAGGGAGCAGAGATGCTTTCCAAAGAAATAAAGGATGTTCTCGCATTCCTTGATATGGAAAAGGTGTCCTTCAGCGTAAGACTTACGCAAAAGAAAAAGCCGACGGGAGAATATGAGCTTTCCCAAAAGGGTATGGATCACGCCGAATTCTATATTTCAACAAACGTGGGTGAGCCGCAGAAGCCTCTTTCGCAGATTGCATCGGGCGGTGAGCTTTCAAGAATAATGCTTGCAAAAAAATGTGAGCTTGCGATAAATATTGGTAAGATT
>JAFQWB010000079.1 GCA_017407725.1 Clostridia bacterium
AAAACGAAAAGGAGAATACATCAAGCCAAGAGGAGTCGGGCGATACAGGCAAGACCCGTGTCACCATGTTCCCTGTGATCCTTGGTATCGCAAGCGCGTTTTTTATAACACTGTTCGTTGTAGGCGGTATTATTCTTGCAGGCATCTTCAAGACACAGAGCGACGCGTCGAAAAAAATCGTAACCAAAACCATTCCCGAGCTTGTCGGTGAGGAATACGGCGAAGATCTTGCGAAGAGACTTGAAAAGGAAGGGTACGAGGTCGAAGTAAAATGGGCTGAAAAGCGTAATGAGGAATTCGGCTTCGGCGAGATATACAATACAAATCCCGAGGGCGGACAGGAGAGAAAGGTTGTAAGCACTAACGGAAAGCTTAAGCTTATCCTCTATGTCAATCCTGCGGAAGGCAGCTTTGCACTCTCCGACTATTCGGTACAGTATATCACAAAGGTTCGTTCAGACCTTAGAAATAAAGGCTATTCGACAAAGAATATAGTAGAGATAACCGAGCCGCATGATACGGTTCTTGAGGGATATGTTATAAGAACTGAGCCTGAAGGCGGACAGGTTGCAACTGTTGATGATACAATTACGATCTACGTAAGCTCCGGCAAGAAGCTTAAGAACGTATTATCCATGCCCGACCTTGTCGGAAAGACAAAGGGCGAGGCTATTGTAACACTTGAAAAATTCAACGTAGAGTTTTTTGAGGTTCCCGATCCGTCATCTATAGGAACGGTGGTTTGGCAGAGCATCGAGCCTCATACAGTCGTTTCCCCTGAGTTTTGCGAAAAGATAACTCTTTTCATTTCTGACGGTACTCTTACCGAAAGTGATACAAGACCGTTGTACTTGTTAATGCCTGACCTGAAGGGCAAGGATCTTCACGAGGCAAATCAGCTCATGCGTGATATTATGTCCTATGGAATCAAGGTAGAGTTTATTAAGACTTGGGAAAGTTTGCCGGAAGGAACGATCTATGATCAGTCCTTGGAGCCCGGTGCAACTATATTGCTTGACAGCACAAAGCCCATAAAGGTGTTCTACAGTGACGGAAACAAGCCCGCTCAGAACGTTGTGCCTGATGTGGAAGAAGAAGAGAAAGAGAACGAGAACGGTAACGCGAACGAGAATGTGAATGATAACGCGAATGATAATGTGAATGAGAATAGTGACGATGGCAGAATAAGTTCATTGCCGGATAATCTCTTTGGTAACTGATTTGATAAAAGGACTATGTTAGATAAAAGCCACCCCAGCGGGTGGCTTTTTAAAGAGGTAATATGCAAGGAAGAATTTTGACCTGCTCGGCAGGCATCTACAGTGTCGAGACTGAAAACGGAATATATCTTTGCCCCGCAAGAGGCGCATTCAGACAAGAGGGAATAGTCCCTGTTGCGGGAGATATGGTGGAAATAATTCCCGATGAAAAGGAAGAGCTTTCGGGAGTGGTAGATAAGGTGCTCGAGCGACGAAACCACTTGATACGCCCCGGCGTTTCCAACGTTGATATATTGTTTATAGTTTTCGCTTTCCGCGATCCTCTTCCGAATCTTTATTCGATAGACAAGCTGTGCGCTATTGCTGAGCATAACTCTATTTGCGCGCATATTGTGTTTAACAAACGCGACCTCGTTGGGGATG
>JAFQWB010000080.1 GCA_017407725.1 Clostridia bacterium
CTGCTTTTAAGAAATCCCGACTCTATACCAAGCTTTTTCTCCGTTGCTTTTCCCGACAGTCTGAAAGGACCGCCAATTCTTTTTCAGCTACTTTTGGTCGAGTTTACAATAGATGCGCTGAAGCTCGCTTCACTTAATACGCCATCCTCACTCGGAAGCTCGCTTTCGGTGGTTGCAGGTCTTATCATAGGCGATTTTGCCGTTCAGACGGGCTGGCTTTCGGGTGAGGTCATACTTTATATGTCCTTTGTTGCAATGGCAAACTTCACACAGCCGTCATACGAGCTCGGTTATGCCTTTAAGTTTTCAAGGGTTCTTTTGCTTATTCTCATAAGCATAGCAGACCTCTTGGGATTTATCATAGGTCTTGCGCTAATAGTGACGCTTATCGTTTTCGGAAGAAGGATAAATTCAAAATACAGCTATCTTTATCCCATACTCCCATTTAATAAAAGAGCGCTCAAAAGACAGCTTCTGAGAGTAAAGCTGACGTGCGGAAAAAAGAAATAACGCCTGTACAGGCGTACATAACAAGAAAGAATGAATAAGAAAAAAATAACTCTTGCATTAAGACGTTATTAAGGGTATAATGTTATTATTGGAAGACAAAGGAATATAAAGGAGAAAAAATATGCGAATTCTGATCGTAGAGGATGAAATAAAGCTTTCTGAAGCTCTTTCTCAGATACTTACAAGAAACAGATATATGACCGACGTCGCAAATGACGGAGAGAGCGGACTCGATATGGCGCTCGACGATATATATGATCTTATTATACTTGACGTTATGCTTCCGGGGAAAAGTGGGTTTGAGATACTTGCCGAGATAAGAAAAAAAGGTATAAGCACACCTGTGCTTCTTCTTACCGCCAAAAACGAAATATGCGATAAGGTAAACGGACTCGATCTCGGCGCAGACGATTATATGACAAAGCCCTTTTCGACAGAGGAGCTTCTTGCAAGAATACGTGCGCTGTTAAGAAGAAATACCGAGGTGGTTCCCGACAACATCATAAGCTGTGAGGATATCTCGCTCAATCTTTCTACCTATGAGCTTTTCTGCGGCGACAGAAGCATAAAGCTCGGTGCAAAGGAAATGAACATAATCGAGATACTGTTAAGAGCAGGAAAGAGAATAACCACCAAAGAGGATCTTATCGTAAGGGTATGGGGATATGATTCAGAGGCAGAGTACAATAACGTTGAGGTGTACGTATCGCTCCTTCGTAAAAAGCTTCTTCACATACACGCAAAGGCAAGCATAAAGACGGTACGCGGAGTGGGATACAAGATCGACCGTGAGTGATCGGAGGCGTTATATTTGTTAAAGAAGCTAAGACTTAAGTTCATAATTATGAGTATGAGCCTTGCGACTCTTATAATGCTCATAATCTTTGTGGCGGTCTATTTCATGATGCGCTCTGTTGTTATTTCGAGAAGCGAAGGAATACTTGACCTCGCAGAGGAAGCACTCAGAGTGGGCGTCTATTTTAAGGAAAAGACCGATACCGTTGATCCTTATGATAAAAACAATGCTATGGGAACCGAAACAAGACCTTCGCAGGGCGAGTTCGAAAGAAACGAGCCCGAGATATTCGAGAACTCGGATCTTGGCAGCAGACGTTATATAAAGTGGATGTTCGACCATGTGATCACGGTCGTATATTCTCCCGACGGAACTATTATGAAGGTGGATATGCCGGTAGATACCCCTGAGCTTGATGCGCTTGAGGGCGAAAACGTTTCAATCGTTTTTGACGGAGCAGAGGATGAAATGCTCCAGATCGGAGAATTTCCTTTCAGATACAGAAGGGTCGATCTCAAAGGATATGGGGTACTCTTACTTATCAGCAGTTTAAGCGAATTTCACGACCTCGACTCTCTTCTTTCGGTTCTGACAACGGTCGGAGCAATAGCCTTTCTGATAATACTCGCACTCGCTATCCTTATGTCGGGTAAGATAATCGCCCCTGCGGCAACCGTGTGGGAAAGGCAGAAGACCTTCGTTGCAGATGCATCGCACGAGCTCAAGACCCCGATAACGGTAATATCTGCAACACTTGACGTAATAAAGCAAAATCCGAGCAGTACTGTTGAAGAGCAAAAAAAGTGGTTCGATAATATCGAAGCTGAGCTTGGAGATATGGAAAAGCTCGTTGCCGATATGCTCTCACTTGCAAGACTTGATGCAGTGGAATCGGATAAAAAGATCTACGGCAAGATCTGTCTCAGCGACGTTGTTACAGAGGCAGGACTTGTGTCCGAATCAAGAGTAATAGAGCTCGGAACAGATATTGATCTTTCTGTCGAGGAGGATATTTATATCAACGGAGACGAAAGAGAGATCAAGCAGGTGGTAATGATCCTTCTTGATAACGCCATAAAGAATACACCCGTTGGCGGAAAGATAAATCTTATGCTCAAAAGATGTAAGGGTGAGGCAGTTATCGTGTGCAAGAATACGGGCGAGGGAATTCCCGACAAGGAGCTTAAGGCAATCTTCGGTCGCTTCTACAGATCGGATAGCTCAAGAGCAAGAATTACCGGCGGAAGCGGACTCGGACTTGCGATAGCCAAGGGAATAACCGAGGCTCATATGGGACGTATATACGCCGAAAGTGAGCTTCACGAGTGGACAAAATTCACCGTAAGACTTCCTATATATAAATAAA
>JAFQWB010000081.1 GCA_017407725.1 Clostridia bacterium
AAAACCTCGCTGTTATTTTTTTTATATTTTGGACATAATGCCTTATTGATTTTTTAATAATTAATAATTATAATAATATAGTATAATAATGGGAGGAAGGTGAAGGAATGTATGATACCCTCAGACTTATCGGCGAGTACACCGAATCAAAGCAATATGCTAAAATACGCGCACTGCTTACAGACCTTGAGCCCTTCGACATCGCAGGAATTCTTGAAGAATTAGAGCCCGAATCATTAGTACTTGTTTTCAGGCTTTTGCCAAAAGAGCTTGCTGCCGAAGCTTTTGCGGAAATGGAAACAGAAAGCACGATCGCACTTATTAATTCATTCAGCGACTCTGAATTAAGATACGTTATTGATGAACTTTACTACGATGACGCGGTAGATATAATCGAAGAAATGCCCGCTAACGTTGTGAAAAGAATTCTTTCAAACGCATCGGCAGAAACAAGAAATTCGATCAATGCCCTTTTAAGATATTCAAGTGACAGCGCGGGCGGTATAATGACTACCGAATACGTACGCTTCAACGAAAATCTTACAGTATCAGAGGCAATCGAGCACATCAAAAAGGTTGGAACAAACAAAGAAACAATTTATACTTGCTACGTTACCAAACCAGACAGAACACTTATCGGTGTAATCACTGTAAAGGATCTTTTACTTGCCAAGGAAGATGTTCTCGTAAAGGATCTTATGATGACAAACGTAATAACGGCAAAAACCTCTGATGACAAGGAAACGGTTGCAAATGCAATGCGTGACTACGACTTCATGGCAATGCCTGTTGTTGACGGCGAAAACAGACTTGTAGGTATCGTAACCTACGACGACGCGATGGACGTTGCTTTCGAGGAAAGCGATGAAGACATCCAAATCATGGCGGCTATCACCCCTTCAGAAACCACATATTTGCATCAAAGCATATGGTCTATTTGGAAGGCACGTTTTCCGTGGCTTCTCATTCTTATGATTTCCTCAACTTTCACAAGTCTTATTATATCTTCATTTGAAAACAGACTTTCAGCATGTATTGTCCTCACAGCATATATTCCTATGCTTATGGGCACCGGCGGAAACTGCGGTTCGCAGTCATCAGTAACGGTTATCCGCGGACTTTCAATGGATGAAATACAGTTTTCAGATATTCTGAAGGTTGTATGGAAAGAATTCAGAGTGGCAATTCTCTGCGCCATCTCTCTTTCGATATTAAATCTTGCAAAGCTCTATCTTGTTGATATTCTTATCTTCGGTTCGGATCTTCGCATGATTCATGCAGTTGTAATTTGTCTTACTCTTACTTTTGTTGTTATTTCATCAAAGATAGTCGGATGCGCCCTTCCTATACTTGCTAAAAAGATCGGATTTGACCCCGCTGTCATGGCAAGTCCTTTTATTACGACCTGTGTTGATGCACTTGCACTTGTTCTTTATTTCGGATTTGCAACCTTAATTCTTAATATCTGATAAAAATACCGCTCGTATGGAGCGTTCCTAAAGACAGCTTATAACAAATTCAACAGAAAAGCCGATACGGATATTGATCCGTATCGGCTTTCTTATTGTCAATAAAAATGACAGAGAATGCTAAAACATTCTCTGTCATTTTATATCGGAAGATATAGAATTCTTAAAACCGTTCTCAGGAATACTCCATACAAGCGGTATTTTTTATTTAATTAATCAACCTTTGTTGTCCAGCCGTAAGGATCGTCAGATCTTCCCCACTGGATATCGGTAAGTGTTGTATAAAGAGTCTGTGCGATCTTTCCTATTTCACCGTTGTTAATTACCATCTGTTCATCTTCTGTATCAAGAAGTCCGATAGGAGAAACAACAGCAGCAGTTCCCGTTCCGAATGCCTCGTCAAGCTTACCGTTATGATAAGCTTCAATAACCTCGTCGATAGAAAGCTTTCTTTCTTCAACAGTGTATCCGAGGTTCTTAAGAAGGCTTATACAAGAATCTCTTGTAACGCCGGGAAGAATATTTCCGTCATCAAGCGCAGGTGTAATAACCTTTCCGTCAATTACAAAGAACACGTTCATCGCGCCGACCTCGTCGATATACTTATGCTCGATTCCGTCAAGCCAAAGAACCTGGGAGTACCCCTTTTCCTCTGCCTTCTGCTGACCGATAAGAGAAGATGCATAGTTTCCACCAACCTTGGCAAATCCTGTACCACCCTTTACAGCGCGAACATATTCTCTTTCAACAAATATCTTAACAGGCTTAAGTCCCTCTTTATAGTAAGATCCAACGGGACAGATAATTATAATAAACTTATAGCTCTTTGAAGGGTGAACTCCAAGCTGAACGTCAGTCGCAATTATAAAGGGACGGATATAAAGCGAAGTTCCCTGAGCTGACGGAACCCACTCCTTATCAACAGAAACAATTGCTTTGATAGCGTCAAGAACGTCGTCGCTACTTAGCTTAGGAATGCAAAGACGTGCATTGGTGTTGTTCATTCTTTCGATATTCTTCCAGGGTCTGAAAAGCTGAATATCTCCGTTAGGTGTTCTGTATGCCTTAAGACCCTCAAACATTTCCTGCGCATAATGGAAAACCATACATGCAGGATCAAGAGCAAGAGGCGCATAAGGAACGATTCTTGCATCGTGCCATCCCATTCCTTCGTCGTAATCCATGATAAACATATGATCGGTGAAGTGTTTTCCGAAACCGAGATTATTTTCATCAACCTTGGGCTTTCTTTCTTTTACAAGCTCGTATCTGATATTAAGCATTGATATATATCCTTTCAAATTTGTATTACAATAAGCAAAGACCTCTGTCCCAAAAGCAGCGACAAAGGTCTTTTATCTTTTTACTTTTACGGCAGGATCAAATATTTATTCTTGTATATGTAATTTTATCACTAACAAAAATAAATGTCAAGAGTGTTTGCGATTTTTTTCGGCAATCTTTTTGCATTACCAAAAAAAATACTGAAACACAAATCAAACTTCCTCGTTGTTATTGCTTTCCTTCTCTTCAGATTCTTCCTCGGGTATCTCCTCGACATTATTTTCCAAAGTAGCTTCATCCGGTGTCTTTTCTCCTGTCTCGGTAGACTCCTTCTCATTTTCGGATGCTGCAGCTACGCTTTCGGAAGCCTCGTCAGATGAGAAAAATCCCTTTGATTCAAGGTATACGTACACAGCGGTAACGCCGAGAGAAACGATAAGCATAATAAATATGCCTGCGGAAAGTCTGAATCCGAGTGTTCCGAACCCGTTCTTTTCCGTGTAATCAACAGTTAAAATTATAGTGAAAACAAGAAGAATAAGGTTAAGAGCAGTATGAACGATCATTCCAAGCTTTGAAAAATAGGATATCGGCATTTCTGCAACGCTGTCGGGCAGATTAATTATCTTATATTCCTTAAGAATACCGAGCGCGCCTATTACAAGAAGGAAGATCGAAACTACAAGCACCATGATCTGAACGATCGATATTACAGAGCCGTACTTTTCAAGTTCAAACATATCAAGAAGCTTGTATCCGTTATATCCCTGACTTTCATCAAGAATGCTTCCTACGGATATAAAGCTCTCAATATAATCGATCGCCATAAGAATAAAGCTCAGAAAACCGAGCGCCGCGGGAAATCCCCACATAACAAGCTTTTTGTTGTTGTCTGTTAAATTCATATTAACACATCCTTATTTTATTATTCGCGTACAGCCTTATACTCACAGTAAACGCATCTGTATACGTGATTTTCGGGATCTGTAAGCTTGAATACGTGATCAAGCTCCTGCTCATCAGCTGTGATACATCTCGGATTTTTACATTTAAGATCATTAACAACATACTGAGCGTTATCGACAGTCTCGGATTCTTCAAATCTGTTCTCAAGCATTGAAAGAATGAGTGCCATTCTTACAAACTTTCCGTTTGCAACCTGCTTGAAATAACATGCTCTCTTATCCTTATCAACAGCAACGCTGATCTCATTAACTCTCGGAAGAGGATGAAGTATAGCAAGATCGTCCTTAGCGTTATCAAGCTTATCGACAGTTAAAATATAGCTGTCCTTAAGTCTTTCGTATTCGTTGATATCAGAGAATCTTTCTCTCTGAATTCTTGTCATATAAAGAACGTCAAGAGAAGGAAGCGCTTCATCAAGAGAGGTGGTCTCTACGTATTCAATGCCTGATTTATCCATGACGTCTTTTCTTATATATCCGGGGAGCTTAAGCTCATCGGGAGAGATAAGTATGATCTTGATGCCTGTGTATCTTGAAAGAGCCGCAATGAGTGAATGAACGGTTCTTCCGTACTTAAGGTCACCGCAGAATCCGATCGTGAGATCACAAATTCTTCCCTTTTCTCTCGAAATGGTGAGAAGATCAGTAAGAGTCTGCGTGGGATGGTTATGTCCTCCGTCACCTGCATTTATAACCGGAATTCCTGCGCTCATTGAGGCAACAAGCGGTGCACCCTCCTTGGGATGTCTCATTGCAATTATATCGGCGTAGCAGCCAATAACTCTTGCCGTATCGGCAACACTCTCGCCTTTGGAGGATGACGTTGAATCAGCATCGGAAAATCCGATTACCTTTCCTCCGAGATCAAGCATTGCCGTTTCAAAAGAAAGACGTGTTCTTGTTGAAGGCTCAAAGAAAAGCGTTGCAAGCTTCTTGCCCTTGCACTTTTCGGAATATTTATCGGGATTTTCAATTATATCCTTAGCTGTTTCAATAAGGTTATCAATTTCTTCAACCGAAAGATCAAGTATATCTATAAGATGCTTCATATCTATCGCCTCTTTACTGCTTGGCACCGTTTATTTCAAGATACTTCTTGATTCTGTCAACGTTTTCTCTGTTCTTTTCGTCTTCCTCAAGATATTCGATTATATCGTAAACGTCAACTACGGAATATACGGGGAAACCGAATTCCTCACCAACCTCTGCCATAGCAGATTTTTCAGTCTTTCCCTTTTCTTTTCTGTCAACCATAACGAAAGTAGCGGCTACCTTTACTCCTTCAAGAGAAGAAAGAATTTCCATACTCTCACGAATAGCTGTTCCTGCTGTAATTACATCCTCAACAATAACAACCTCTTCACCCTGCTTCGGAACGTATCCAACGAATACACCGCCCTCACCGTGATCCTTAACTTCTTTTCTGTTGAAGAAGAAAGGAAGGTCGAGTCCGTTCTTTGCAAGTGCAACAGATGCGGAAACTGCAATTGAAATACCCTTGTAAGCAGGTCCGTAAAGAACTGTCTTCTTGTTACCGATCTTTTCAGAGTATGCCTTTGCATAGAACTCGCCAAGCTTTGATATCTGATCTCCTGTCTTTATATCACCTGCGTTTATAAAGTAAGGAATCTTTCTGCCGCTTTTAGCGGTAAAGTCACCAAACTTAAGAACGCCTGCACCCTCTAAAAACTGTATAAATTCTCTCTTGTAGCTTTCCATTTCAATACCTCTTTAATACTTATTTAATTTCTGACATCAATATAAAATTTGTCGCTTTCCTTGAGCTCAAGATAATCAATTGCTCTTTCAAAGATAGCTTTTGCGTCATCAAGATTTTTCGGATGATGCGCATCAGATCCCATATAGAACTTACATCCGCATCTCTTTGCAATCTCAAACATTCTGAGAACTGTATCCGCCTCTTCTTCCTTAAAGGACATATCGCTGGAGTTGAGTTCTATTCCGATTCCTATATCTGCGGCTTTACTGAAAAGTCGCACCATTTCGGACTCCGGAATACTACTGAGTACCGCAAGATAGACATCTCTTTTAGGAGCAATGAGACCGCAAGCAAGATGTGCGGCTCCCATTTTACCGTACGGAAGATCTTTTTTTGATATAAGTGCCTCAAATTTATCGATCCAGGTTCTGACTCTACCCTCAACACTTTGCGCATTTTCATCAGAAATGCCAAAGCCAACGTTATTAAGGTGAGTTGTAGGAACAATAATAAATTCAAGCTTAGCCATGGATTCTTTGCTCATTCCTATTGTGAAGCTCTTGTCCATTTCGGTTTCAGCGCCAAAAAGGAAGCTTACGCCTTCAGCCTTCGGAAGAGGAAGAATATTTGAGATCCAGTTCATATCCTGGGGCACATACCAAGAGGATGCACCCGGAACAACCTTATCCCAGCAATGGTCTGTAATGCATATCTGCTTAAGATTATTGTCGAGCGCGTATTTAAGAATTCTTTCCGCTGACTGTTCCTTATCATTTGAACAAGTGGAAAGATATGAATGAATATGAAAATCGTGATCGTAAACGTATCTCATATCATTACTTCCCTTCAAACATATTTTAGTCTACAAATTCAGCAACGCATCTCTCGTATGCTGCAACCGGATCCTCAGCTGCAGTTATAGGTCTGCCTACAACAATATAGTCGGATCCAATCTTTTTTGCCTCTGCCGGAGTCATAACTCTCTTCTGGTCACCAACGTCTCCGTCAGCAAATCTTACGCCGGGAGTAACAGTTACAAAGCCGTCTCCGCAAAGTCCGTGTACCTTGCCTGCCTCAAGAGGTGAGCAAACTACGCCGTCAAGTCCTGCCTCCATCGCGTTGTGCGCATAGTGCATAACAACCTTATCGATAGGCTCCTTTATAAGAAGATCGCTTTCCATACTTTCCTGGTCAGTAGAAGTAAGCTGAGTTACGGCAATGAGCATAGGTCTTGTTCCGTCTGCTCTTGTAAGACCTTCAATAGCCGCTTCCATCATTCTCTTTGTTCCTGCGGCGTGAAGATTTGTCATATCTACGTCAAGGTTTGAAAGAACGGACATCGCCTTCTTAACTGTTGTAGGAATATCGTGAAGCTTAAGATCGAGGAATATCTTATGACCTCTTGCTTTTATTTCCTTAACAATGCTCGGGCCCTCGGCATAGTAAAGCTCCATACCGATCTTAACAAAGGGCTTTCTACCCTGGAACTTATCAAGAAACTCAAACGTTTTTTCAGCGCTGCTGAAATCACATGCAATAATTACGTCTTTTCCCATTTTTCTTATATCCTTTCAGATCGTTTAACTCAGATCAGTCTATTTTTAATCCTTCGAGTGATTCAATTCTGTATTTTTTCATTACACTCGGAAGATTTTCAATTATTTCCTTACATGCATAAGGATTTATAAGATTTGCTGCACCTACCTGAACAGCGGTTGCGCCTGCAAGAAGCATTTCAATTACATCCTCGGCTGAAGATACGCCACCCATTCCAACTACGGGAATATTTACAGCGTGTGACACCTGATAAACCATTCTTACTGCAACCGGGAAGATTGCCGATCCCGAAAAACCACCCATTTTATTAGCTATGACGGGCTTCTTTGTTCTGAGATCTATTCTCATACCGAGAAGTGTATTTATAAGGCTTATTCCGTCAGCTCCCGCTTCCTCGCATGCTTTAGCTATTGAAACGATATCGGTAACATTTGGAGAAAGCTTTATTATAACAGGCTTTGTTGTAACAGCTTTAACTGCGCGTGTTACCTCAGCTGCCGCCTCGGGAGAAGTTCCGAAGCTCATTCCTCCGCCGTGTACGTTAGGACAGCTTACGTTTACCTCTATCCATCCTACCTGATCGCATTTGTCGATCTTTTCGCAGGTGTATACGTATTCTTCAACAGAAAATCCCGAAACGTTTGCCATAACGGGCTTACTAAAGCATTTTGCAAGCTTAGGAAGCTCTTCTGAAATAACCTTTTCAACTCCGGGATTCTGAAGTCCTACCGCATTTATCATACCGCAGGGTGTTTCAGCTATTCTGGGAGTCGGGTTTCCGAATCTGGGTTCTTTGGTAGTACCCTTGAATGAGAAGGTTCCGAGCATATTAATATCGTAAAGCTCGGCAAATTCATATCCGAAACCGAAAGTACCCGATGCAGGTATTATCGGATTATCAAGCTCAATTCCGCAAAGATTAACTTTTGTATTCATACTTACCTATCCAGTGGAATTATTTATTCCAAAGGATCTCCTCCTTTCTCATAACAGGACCTTCTTTACAAATTCTTTTGTATCCCGTAATGGTCTTGCAGGAGCATCCCATACATGCACCAAAGCCGCAGCCCATTCTCTCTTCAAAGCTGAACTGACCCTCGGTTACGCTTGTATTATATACAGCCTTGAGCATAGGCTCGGGACCGCACGTATAGAAATATGTATAATCAATTCCGTCCATGGCATTTGTAACAAATCCCTTGATTCCATAAGAACCGTCAACAGTTGTTACAAGCACCTTTGCTCCGAGAGCCTTGAATTCATCCTCATAGAATACTTCACTTTTAGTGTTAAATCCGAGAATAACGGTTACTTCTTTACCCTCTTCAACAAGCTTTTTTGCGAGCATATAAAGAGGAGGAACTCCAACTCCTCCTCCGATAAGAAGAGGCTTATTTCCCGATACGGAAAGGTCGTATCCGTTTCCGAGTCCCGTAAGAATGTCAAGACAGCCTTCCTTCATTGCGCTCATTGCTTCGGTACCGCTTCCTACAACCTTATAGACGATCGTAAGCGTTCCGTCTTCGCAGCCACATACAGAAATAGGGCGTCTTAAAAAGAACCCGTCAAGCTTAATATTTACAAACTGTCCGGGGCGCGTTATCTCGGACGTATCTCCGGAGAGTGTCATTTTTAAGACACTCTCGGTGAGATACACGTTTTCTTTTATTTCAAATATACTCTGTTTCATTTTTCTATCCTTATGAATCTATTGTCGAAATACGAATCGTATTTTCATCAAGAACATCAAGAAGAACACGTACCGTATCAAGCGACGTAAACATTGTTACGTTGTTTTCTGTTGCATACTTACGGATCTCAAAACCGTCTGTAACAGTTCCCGTTCCTGCATCGCTTGTATTGATTACGTATGCGATATGTCCCTGACGGATCGAATCAGCAATCTCCTCGCTTCCGTCGCTTATCTTCTTAAGCACGTGAGTACGAATTCCATTCTCCTTAAGGAACTTAGCCGTTCCCGCCGTCGCTTCGATATTAAATCCGAGATTATAGAAT